>JAIKXK010000250.1 GCA_024684155.1 Lachnospiraceae bacterium
TTCAATGCCCCAAATATTTCTAATAATCTTTCCAGCTACTGCAGCAACGGGCCAGATAATCCAGGTAATGTGCCAGTCAAAAGACAAAAAACTCCATATTAAATAAATGCAGGTTATGGTCTGCCAGTATACATCCATAAAAGCATTTAAATATCGGTTCTCGTAATACACATTTTCCTCATCATTATTTCTAGGAGCTGACTGATAATTATTTTGCTGATTTACTCCACCATAGTTTGGATTTCCATAAGACTGATTTCCATAAGAAGAATTTCCATACTGAGCTTCAAATGGTTCATGATATTTTCCGTCAGTTCCTTTTTTAAGTCCTAAGTCATTTGCAATTTCATCGATGTTGCCAAAATCACTAATTACAGTTCCCACTGCTTCATTTTCTGCCATTCCTTCTTTCATAAGTTCCTCATACTTATCTTCCATCATGGCATATAAATCTTTTTTTGCTTTTTGTGTTTCATATGAATCAGGCAATTTCATAAACATTGCATCTAAATAATTCTTAATCGTTTCCATAAAATAACTCCCTATGATTCTATAAATTTTTCGACTACTTCTTTTGTAATGTTCCATTCCTCGCATCGTTCTTCATAAAACTTTTTTCCATCCTCGGTGATGCGATAATATGTCCTCTTTTTTCCGTTTTCTCCTGCACCGCTATAGGATTGAATCAATCCCTTTTTCTCCATTCTGGTAAAGGCGGAATAAAGTGTGGTTTCTTTGATCACATATTTCTCTTTCGTCAGCTCCTTAATCTCTTTTGAAATTTCATACCCATAAGAAGGGGCTTGTCGGAGAAGATATAAGATCATGGTATCGTTATACCCGCGAATTACATCGCTGGAAATACTTACCATTGGCTCTTCACCTCCCTATAAAAATGCATATTACTTCATCTGTCGTACTTTATCTGTCGTTGCTACGGCTGTCGTAGTACGTCTGTTGAAGTAAATATACTACGACTGTCGTAGGATGTCAACTTTTTTTTAAAATTTTCTTTTCATTACTTCATTTCCTTTATAAATCCCTTTATTTTACTATGTCCCGTCCTTTCTCTCTTTACTTTATGAATAAGAAAAAATATAATAAATAATCGAGAAATCCCATTTGAAAGGAAAGAAAAAAGATGCAGAATATTGTTTGTTTAGACCTCGAAGGAGTTTTAGTTCCGGAAATTTGGATTGCTTTTGCTGAGGCTTCAGGAATCCCTGAACTTAAAAAAACTACCAGAGACGAACCAGATTACGATAAATTAATGAATTATCGTCTTGATATTTTAAAAGAACACGGACTTGGATTAAAAGAGATTCAGGAAACTATTGCAAAGATTGATCCCCTTCCTGGAGCAAAAGAGTTTTTAGATGAACTACGTGCAACTACACAGACCATTATCTTATCAGACACCTTTGAACAGTTTGCCGCTCCACTTATGAAAAAACTCGGAATGCCAACGATCTTTTGTAACACATTGGAAGTTGCAGATGACGGAACCATTACCGGATTTACCATGAGATGTGAAAAATCAAAATACACTACTGTAAAGGCATTGCAGTCCTGTGGTTTTGAAACCATTGCTTCTGGAGACAGCTTCAATGATCTTGGAATGATTGAAGCATCTAAAGCTGGATTTTTATTCCGTACCACAGATGCAATAAAAGCGGATTATCCACAGTATCCTGCTTTTGAAGAATATGATGAATTATTAGAAGCAATTAAAAAAGCTCTATAATAATTATTCTATAGCTCCGATTTTCAGAAAGGAAGTCGGAGCTTTGTTGTATCATTTATCTTTAATGATATAATATTTATACAAGAAATTTAATTATTAGGGGGATAGTTTTATGGATAAAATATTAGTTGCATATTTTAGTGTTAGCGGAACCACAGCAAAATTAGCTGAAACAATTGCAGAATACTACAACGCAGATCTTTTTGAAATTGAACCTGTAGAAAAATATACTGCAGAGGATTTAAATTGGAACAACAAATCCTCCCGTAGTTCTATTGAAATGAACAATCCTGATTCCAGAGTTGATATTAAAAATATTTGTTCCAACATGGAGGAGTACAATACCATCCTAATAGGATATCCTATCTGGTGGGGAGTAGCCCCTCATATAATTAACTCTTTTCTGGAAGCATATAATCTTTCTGGCAAAACCATTATTCCCTTTGCTACGTCAGGTGGCAGTTTAATAGGAAAAACGCAGGAATATTTAGGGCCATCTTTAAAAGGTGCTACTTTAAAGACTGGTACACTTTTAAGTGTGTTTGCCACAGAAAAACAAATTAGCGCATTATTGGAAGACTAAGACATGAATATACTAAATGAGTTACTTTCTAATAAAATTTTAATTACTGGTGGTATCGCATGGGCTAGTGCTCAAGTATTAAAGACCATCATCTTTGCCATAGTAAATCGCACCCTTGACTTCAAACGACTTTTGGGCGACGGTGGTATGCCTAGTGCACATTCTGCAACCGTAACTTCCATTGCCGTATCCTTTGGTCTTTACCTAGGCTTTGATTCTCCCACTTTTACCTTAGCCGCTATTTTTGCTCTTATTGTTATGCATGATGCCATGGGAGTTCGCTTAGAAACCGGAAAACAGGCAAAGGTCCTAAACGATTTAATCAAAATAATATATGACGATACTCCTCCTGATCAAAAATTAAAAGAGTTTGTAGGCCATACTCCTTCCCAGGTAATCTCAGGTTTTTTCCTAGGAACGATAGTTGCCGCTCTTGCCTATTTTTATCTTTAACTACCATCCGACTTTCTCTTAGAAGGTCGGATTTTTTACGTCTGTTTTACTTCATATATTTGTCTCTACCGTTTATGCCTAAATCCCTACCATTTGCTCCATTTTTCTTATTTTTCATTCACCTTCTGTTATAGTTAAATCAATTATACTTGGAGGAAATATGAAATGAAAAAATCTATCAAACTGCGGATTCTATCCGTCTTAGTTGTGCTGCAATTTATTTATGCTGCCAACGCCATCATGAGTGGAATCACCAACGATCAGGTGGACTTGTCAACCACCCTGCTTGCTGATTACGCTCTTCACTTATCATCTGAGCGGGCTCTTTTAGAAGAGAATATGGCTACTGTAGAAACATCTGCTCTGGAGTCTATGGCCGCGAATTCCTTTAATTCGAAAACCACAAAGGCCTGCATTACTGCAACAGATGCAGTTTTAGAAAATGCAGATACGATTCAGACTTATGTGGAAAAATTTTCAAAGGCAGAAATGAATTCTACCTTATCAGAGGCTTATGA
>JAIKXK010000307.1 GCA_024684155.1 Lachnospiraceae bacterium
TGATGTTCAAATTTCAAAAGATGGATATATTCATCATGATCGATATGAACAGGGAAAACCTGTTATCAAGCTGGAAAAAGGGTTGTTACCTACCTTAGGTAAAACAAAAAAGACTGGTACAAAAATAAATTTTTTGCCAGATCCTACCATTTTTGAAAAAACTAAATTTAAAGCAGATGAGATTCAGTCTCGTATGCATGAAACTGCTTACTTAAATCCAGGACTTACCATTGTGTTTCAGGATTTAAGAGGCGATGAGCCAGAGGAGATTATTTATCATGAACCGGAAGGAATTGTTGGCTTTGTAAAAGGTATTAATAAAAACAAAGAAGTTATTCATGATGTGGTTTCTTTCTCTGGAGAATCTGAAGGAATTCAAGTAGAAGTAGCCTTTCAGTTTTGCAATGAATTTCATGAAGATATTTTAGGCTTTTGTAATAATATTTATAACTCTGAGGGCGGATCTCATATTACTGGTTTTAAAACACAGTTTACAACAGTTATAAATTCTTATGCCAGAGAACTTGGTATATTAAAGGAGAAGGACCAAAACTTTACTGGTACTGATGTTAGGAATGGTATGACAGCGGTTATTTCTGTAAAGCATCCAGATCCTAGATTTGAAGGTCAGACGAAAACAAAACTTGATAACCAGGATGCAGCCAAGGCTACTGCAAAAATTACCGGAGATCAAATCCAGTTGTATTTTGATCGTAATGTTGAAATTCTAAAAAAAGTAATCTCCTGTGCAGAGCGAGCTGCAAAAATTCGTAAAACAGAAGAAAAGACAAAGACAAACTTACTTCAAAAGCAAAAATATTCCTTTGATACCAATGGAAAGCTGGCAAACTGTGAAAGTAGAGATGCTAAAAAATGTGAAATCTTTATTGTAGAGGGAGATTCAGCTGGTGGTAGTGCAAAGACAGCAAGAAATCGTATGTACCAGGCAATCCTTCCGATTCGAGGTAAGATTTTAAATGTAGAAAAAGCATCTATTGATAAAGTGTTAGCCAATGCAGAAATTAAAACCATGATTAATGCCTTTGGCTGTGGATTTTCTGAAGGCTATGGAAATGACTTTGATATTTCAAAGCTTCGCTACGATAAAATTATTATTATGGCCGATGCCGATGTGGATGGTGCACATATTTCTACCTTATTATTAACTTTGTTCTACCGATTTATGCCAGAGTTAATTTATGAAGGACATGTGTATATTGCTATGCCTCCGTTGTATAAGGCTATGCCTAAAAAGGGCGAAGAAGAATACTTATATGATGATGAAGCACTTCAAAAATATCGAGACACCCATGAGGGCCCTTTTACCTTGCAGCGTTATAAAGGTTTGGGTGAAATGGATGCGGAACAGCTTTGGGAAACTACTCTTGATCCAAAAAGAAGAATTTTAAAGCAGGTGGAAATCGAAGATGGACGTTTAGCTTCAGATGTAACAGAAATGCTTATGGGAAATGATGTTCCTCCAAGAAAAGCATTTATTTATAAAAATGCCCGTGATGCGGAATTAGATATTTAATTAGGAGTATGAAAAATGGCGGAAGCAAAAGAAAAAATTTTACATATGGAATATTCCGAGGTAATGCAAAAATCCTATATCGATTATGCCATGAGTGTTATCGTTTCACGTGCACTACCTGATGTTCGAGATGGTTTAAAACCCGTACAAAGACGTGTGCTTTATGATATGCATGAACTAGGGGTAAAATCGGATGGACCTTTTCGTAAATCAGCTCGTATTGTAGGTGATACTATGGGTAAATATCACCCTCATGGTGATTCCTCTATTTACGAATCATTAGTTGTTATGAGTCAGGACTTTAAAAAAGGAATGCCTTTGGTAGATGGCCATGGTAACTTTGGTTCCATAGAAGGTGATGGCGCAGCTGCTATGCGTTATACAGAGGCTCGTTTACAGAAGGTAACAGAAGAAGCTTATTTATCAGATCTGGATAAAGATGTGGTAGATTTTATGCCAAACTTCGATGAAACAGAAAAAGAGCCGGTTGTTCTTCCGGTCCGGGTTCCAAATATTTTAGTAAATGGGGCAGAAGGTATTGCTGTTGGTATGGCAACTTCTATTCCTACTCATAACTTAGGAGAAGTCATTGATGGTGTCATTGCCTATATGAAAAATCCTGATATTAATACGGAACAGATGATGGAATATATTCCAGGTCCTGATTTTCCAACCGGAGGTATTGTAACAAATAAAGATGATTTACATGCCATCTATTCTACAGGAGTTGGAAAAATTAAGCTCCGTGGTAAAGTAGAAATTGAAAAATTAAAGGGTGGAAGAGTTGCTGTTGTTGTAACAGAAATTCCTTACACTATGATAGGAGCAAATATTGGTAAATTTTTAAATGATGTATTTTCTCTTTCTGAAAATAAACTTACCAATGATATTGTAGATA
>JAIKXK010000336.1 GCA_024684155.1 Lachnospiraceae bacterium
AAAAAACAGATAAGCCTTTTGGTGTAAACATTATGCTGATGCATCCAGATGCAGATGAATTTGCTGACATAGTAGTTGAGGAAGGGGTGAAGGTTGTAACAACTGGTGCCGGAAACCCTGGCAAGTATATGGAAAAATGGAAGGCTGCCGGAATTACTGTAATTCCTGTAGTAGCAGCTCCAATTTTGGCAAAGCATCTAGAAAGAGCTGGAGCAGATGCCATTATTGCAGAAGGTAGTGAAAGTGGTGGACATATTGGTGAAATGAGCACTATGACTTTAGTGCCTCAGACTGTAGATACCGTTTCTATTCCTGTTATTGCAGCAGGTGGTATTGCAGATCCTCGTCAGGTAAAGGCAGCCTTTGCGCTTGGAGCCTGTGGTATTCAGGTGGGTACCTGTCTTTTGGCCAGTGAAGAGTGTCCAATCCATGAAAACTATAAAAAGGCAGTCATTAAGGCAAAGGGAACCGATGCTATTGTAACTGGTCGCATTGGCGGTACACCGGTTCGAATCTTGAAAAATAAAATGTCAAGAGAATATATCCGTCAGGAAAAGGCAGGAGCCTCTGTAGAGGAATTGGAAAAATATACCCTAGGAAGTCTTCGAAAAGCAGTTTTTGATGGAGATACAGATCAGGGAAGTTTAATGGCAGGACAGACCTGTGGTCAGGTAAAAGAAATTCGTCCTTTAAGAGAAATTTTTGAGGAGTTAATGAGTTAATGAAAACAGCGTTTTTATATGCAGGCCAGGGAAGCCAGCACAAAGGAATGGGTGCAGATTTATATGAGGATTTTCCAGAGTTTCAGGAAGTCTTTGATAATGCGCCTCTTGATTTTGATGTAAAAGAAATGTGCTTTTACGATCCAGAGGAAAAATTAAATCAGACAAAATATACCCAGCCATGTATGGTGACATTTGCCTGTGGTGTAACAAATATTTTAAAGAACAAAGGAATTCGACCTGATGTATTAGCAGGACTTTCTTTGGGAGAATATTCTGCCCTTTCTGCAGCAGGGGTTTGGGATGAAAATGAAGCCATTAAAATGGTTGCCTTTCGTGGAGAAGCAATGACAAAAGCTGCAGAAGGTGTTGATGCAGGAATGACAGCGGTTATGGGACTTACAAAAGAAGAGCTATCTCCTTGCGTAGACAAAGCAAAGGATATTGGAGTGGTATCTATTTGTAATGACAACTGCCCGGGACAGATTGTACTTGGTGGTGAAAAAGCTGCTGTAGAAAAAGCTGCAGAGATTGCTAAGGAAAATGGTGCAAAACGCTGTGTGCCACTAAATGTAAGTGGACCTTTCCATACAGAGTTTATGAAAAGCGCAGGGGACGAGTTACATACATATTTTAAAACTGTGGAATTTAAGAAGGAAGAAATTCCAGTGGTGTTTAACTATACCGGAAAGGAACGAACACCAGAAGAATCAGTACAGCATTTATTAGAGATGCAGGTACAGTCCGGCGTACAGATGACAGATTCTATTAATTTAATGCTGGATCGTGGGGTTAAACGATTTGTAGAAATCGGTCCAGGAAAGGCTTTAAGTGGATTTGTAAAACGCTGTGCAAAAGCAAAAGATATAAAGGATATTACATGTATTACCCTTGAAACATCTGAGGATGTGAAAAATTTTATAGGGGATAATGAATAAAGGTAGGATTATGGAGAATAACAGAAAAACTGCCATTGTTACAGGAGCAGGAAGAGGAATTGGGCGAGCAATCGCAATTTCCTTTTATAAAGCAGGATATAACGTAGTCGTTGGATTTGCCGGAAATGAAGAGGCTGCCAAGGAAACAAAAGCTCTTTGTGAAGAATGTGGCCCTCTAGGAGAGGTAGTTTTAGTAAAGGGAGATGTGGCAAAAACAGAGACAGCAGATTGCCTTTTAGATGCGGCACTTTCCTTTAATGGAAGAGTAGATGTAGTAGTAAATAATGCAGGAATTACAAGAGATAATCTTTTGGCTCGTATGAGTGAAGGAGATTTTACCCAGGTAATTGATGCAAATCTAAAGGGAACATTTTTACTTTGCCAGAAGGTGACAAAGCCAATGATGAAGCAAAGATTTGGCCGTATTATTAATATTTCCAGTGTGGTAGGTGTACATGGAAATGCTGGACAGGTTAATTATTCCGCATCAAAGGCTGGAATCATTGGTCTTACCAAAAGTATTGCAAAGGAACTTGCATCTAGAAATATTACAGCAAACGCCATAGCGCCGGGAATGATAGAAACAGATATGACAAAGGTATTAGGCGATAAGGTCAAGGAGGCCATTCATGCATCAATCCCTGCAAAGCGTATGGGAACCCCGGAAGATATTGCAAATGCCGTTATGTTTTTAGCAGATGAAAAAAGTTCCTATATTACAGGCCAGGTCCTTGGTGTAGATGGCGGAATGGGAATGTAAGATTAGTCTTTAAGGAGTGTTAAGGATGAAGAATAATAGAAGAGTAGTTGTTACCGGAATGGGTACAATTAATCCTACAGGAAATTCTGTAGAAGAAAGCTGGAATAATGTAAAAGAAGGATATTGTGGAATTGATTTTATCACTGCCTTTGATACTACAGACTATAAGACAAAGGTTGCGGGAGAGGTAAAGGATTTTACCCCGGAAACCAGATTGGAAAAAAGAGAACTTCGTCATATGGCTCGTTTTACAAAACTTGCGTTGTATGCTGCAGAAGAAGCAGTAAAAGACAGTGGACTTTGTGATGGAGAAGAAGAGTTTTCTTATAATTCCAAGGTGACTAAAATTGCACCGGAAAGAATTGGTGTCATTGTATCAAGTGGTATTGGTGGTTTAGATGTCATTGAAGAACAGCATTCCCGCTTGGAAACCATGGGAAATGAAAAGGTAAATCCATTCTTTGTACCAATGTCAATTTCTAATATGGCAGCAGCAAGAATTGCCATTATGCACGGACTCCAGGGAATGTGTTCCTGTCCTGTAACTGCATGTGCCGGCGGAAGCAATGCCATTGGAGATGCCTTTGTTCGTATTAGAGATGGTTATGAAGATGCCTTTGTCTGTGGCGGAACAGAAAGCTGCATTTCTCCCCTTGGAGTATCAGGATTCCAGAATATGAAGGCTCTTTCTCCTTCTGAAGATCCTAAGAGAGCAAGTATTCCTTTTGATAAGGATCGTAGCGGCTTCGTTATGGGTGAGGGCAGCGGTATCTTAGTATTGGAAGAGTATGAACATGCCAAAGCCCGTGGTGCTCATATTTATGCAGAAGTTGTGGGATATGGTAGCAACTGTGATGCATATCATATTACATCTCCTTCACCAGATGGAAATGGTGGCGCGAAATGTATGGAACTTGCAATTGAGGATGCTGAAATTAAAAAGGAAGACATCGACTATATTAATGCCCACGGAACCTCTACTTCCTTAAATGATAAGTTTGAAACAGCAGCTATTAAGTCTGTATTTGGAGATGCTGCAAAAGATTTATGTGTATCAAGTACAAAGTCTATGACAGGACATCTTTTAGGTGGTGCCGGTGGTGTGGAAGCTGTATTTACAGTAAAAGCCTTAGAGGATAACTTTGTACCTCCTACTGTAGGATTACAGGAAACAGATGAGGATATGGATTTAAACTATGTTCCAAATAAGGGAATTAAAAAAGAAATGTCCTATGCTTTAAGTAACAGTTTGGGATTTGGTGGCCACAATGCCTGCCTTATTTTCAAGAAAATGTAATGAGAGTTGAGTTGTGAAAAATGTTAGAAGAAATTTTAGAACAAAGAACTGAGAAAAATGTACTGAGTGCTGAAGAAATTGCAGAGATTCTTCCACATCGATATCCTTTTGCTCTGGTAGATCGTGTGGAAGATTATGAACCAGGATCCTGGGCTGTGGGAAGAAAGTGTGTCAGTATGGATGAGCCCTTCTTCCAGGGCCATTTTCCCGGAAAACCTATTATGCCGGGCGTGTTAATTATTGAAGCACTGGCCCAGACTGGTGCAATTGCAGCATTGAGTCTTCCGGAAAACAAAGGAAAGATTGCCCTCTTTGGTGGAATAAAAAATGCCCGCTTTAAAAAACCGGTAGTTCCCGGAGACGTATTGGAGTTGCGTTGCCATATGATACGTCAAAAAGGACCTGTTGGAGTTGCAGAAGCGGAAGCAAAAGTAGATGGAAAAACTGTCGCAAAGACAGAGATTACATTTTCTATCATTTAATGCTATTATAAATAAGGAGTGTATACTTTTTAATTATGGAAAGAATAGCAAAGGGCATTGAAATGGTAAATAACGCAATTAGTCAAATTTATGATAAACTTCGACTTCATTTTTATATGAAGGTTTATTCTAGATTTGAAAATCGAGAGGCGACACTTACCACAGTAGAATCATTTAGCATGGAAGTAATTATGGACTTGGGAGAGCCTACCGTGGCACAGTTTGCAAAGGTTTTAGATATTTCTTCTCCAAACGCGGCCCATAGAATTAAAAGTCTTTTGAATAAGGGATATCTGGAAAAGATTCAATCAGAAGAAGATGCAAGAGAGTATCATCTGAGACCAACAGAAAAATATTTACGCTTTAAAAAGATTAATGAAAACTATATTCATCTTTTAATGGAGCGTTGTAAACGACGTTTTTCTGAGGAAGATTATAATAAACTCAATGAAATGCTGACAATTATTAACGAAGAGTTAATGCCTGAAATTGATGTAAAAGATTATAAGTTTTTTGAGAGTGTGGAAACGAAATAAAATTCGTGTTATAATCTACTCCTGTTTGAGAGAGTGTTTTTTGTTTCATAGGACTATTAACATTTTGGAGGTAGATTTATGTCGAACAGAAGAGACTTGATAAATTCATTGGCACAGGAATTTGGACAAGTACAGGATCCGGATTTAGTGATTTCGAAATCAAATTACATTGATTCCACAAAAACCTTAGAGTGCAGTGCAACTGCTCTTTCGAAAGCAACCTTGCAGAAGACAATCCACGTAGTGGATCAGCACATTAAAAAGTTTACGGAATATCATAATCCGGAAAAAGCACAATATGTGGCACATTTGATTGTGGCAAAAAAATGCATTGAAGAAGTAATGCGAAATGTAGAAGAATAAAAAGAGACCTTAGGGTCTCTTTTTTTATAATGAATTTTTGGCTTTGGCACGCTTTTTTCTAAGGGTGTTTAATACATGTTTTTTGTTTAAACTCCACTGAGGTTCTATTAGTAGATTTCTTGGTCCATCTCCTGTCATACGATGTAAAACAGTAGATGCAGGAAGAATCTTTTCGCATTCTACTAATAAATCTGAGTATTCTTCCAAAGACATAATGTGGAAAGGATTTTTTTCGTAATCTCTTCCTATGTCAGTGTTTTTTAGCACTTGTAAGTTTTGAATTTTGATACCATCCAAGCTGGGAGATAACTTTGATAAATAGGTTATGGTTTCTAACATATCTTCTTTGGTCTCACCAGGAAGTCCCATGATTACGTGTACAATAACAGGAATATTTCTATCTTTTAAATCCAAATATGCCTTTTCAAAAACAGCTAGTGAATAGCCCCGACGAATATTTTTAGCAGTATGTTCATGGATGGTTTGAAGCCCAAGTTCAATCCAAACAGGTTTTATTTTTTGCAGATCAGAAAGCATTTCCAAGATAGCATCATCTAAACAATCAGGTCGGGTACCAAGGGATAAGGCTACAATATCATCGGGGATTAGTGCCTCCTGATATAGCTGTTTTAGGCGAAGTGGATCTCCGTAAGTATTGGTATAGGATTGAAAGTATGCAATAAATTTTTTTGCACTGGTTTTGGAAATAATACGCTTTTTTGCCTCTTCCATTTGCTCCTGGATGGGGCGAAAAGCGGCAGCAAATTCTCCTGACCCGCCCTCAGAACAAAAACTGCATCCACCGGTACCTATTTTCCCGTCCCTGTTTGGACAGCTGCATCCAGAGGAAAGGGACAGGCGATATACTTTTTCTCCAAATTCTTTTTTTAAATAATCGGAAAGATCTTGCATTAAGGCTCCTTTATCACAGTTAACATATTTTCCTGTAGATAATAGCATAAAATAATAAGAAGAGGGGGAATATTTACTTTTGATTTACATTGAGTATTTATGCTAGATGCAAATCAAAGAAAGAAGGTATTCCACATGAAAAAAGTATGTGTCATTACTGGTGGCGGAAGTGGTATGGGACTTGCTGCCGCAAAATATATGCCAAAGGATAAAATTATTATTGTATCCGGAAGAACATTATCAAAGTTGGAGGGGGCAGTAAAAGAGTTAAAGGAAGCGGGCTATGAAGCTTATGCTCATACCTGTGATACATCAGACCGAGAGTCGGTAAAGGCTTTGGCTGAGTATGCAGCCTCTTTAGGAGAAATCACAAATGTAATTAATGCTGCAGGATTATCTCCTGCCATGGCAAACCCGGAAAAGTTACTTCGAGTAAATGCTTTAGGTACTGTTTATGTAAATAAAGAATTTTCAGCTAGAATGAACAAAGGAAGTGTAATTGTAGATGTTTCATCGAATTCTGCTTATGTACTTCCAAAATTTATGATTAATAAGAAGACTTATGCGTTAGCAGAGACAAACGAAGAATTGTTTTTGAAAAAATTATTAAAGCTTTGTAAATTACCAAAAGATGAGTACAACAAATCAGGACTTGCTTATGCATTATCAAAAAACTTTGTTGTATGGTACGCACAGCACTGTGCTTTTGGATACGGCATGAAAGGGATTCGTGTCTGTAGTTTAAGTCCCGGACTTATTGCTACAGACATGGGTAACAAGGAAGCCAGTGAGGGAGGCGATATGCTGCAATATACAGCGGAGCGCAGAATGGGCACTCCGGAAGAACTAGGATATGCCATTGCAACAGTAGCAGATGAGCGCAATGGTTACTTGGCCGGCGTTGATATCTTAGTAGATGGTGGCGCTACAAATGGAAAGTTATTTTCAAAATAACTTTCTAAAATAGTCACAATATACCCGTATTGGATATTTCATCAAAGTGTAGTGAATTTTGATATAATATGACCAATACGGGTATTTTTGTCCTTTCTCCTACGTGCTAATCTTTTATCAAGATTTAAGGAAAAAGGAGGTTTTTATGGGGGAAATAAAAACGCAAAAAGGTTTATTGGAGGGCGCATTTCGTTCTAAGTTTTGGAATACAAAAGCGAAATCCGATGACGTAACAAAAAGTGAGAGAATTCTAGGTTATTTAGTTGGTCCATTTGGTGTAATGCTATTACAGTCCATCGTGAATAGTTACTTTAACCAGTACTTAACGGATGTTCTTGGGTTTACCGCTGAAAAGGGATTATGGATTGCTGGTTTCATGGTAGCCTTTCCTTTGTTCTCAAAATTAATTGATGCACTTACAAACGTATTTATGGCAAAGCTTTTGGATCGAACGACCTGTAAACAAGGAAAGCTTCGCCCCTGGTTTATTCTATCTTTGCCAATTATTGTTGTCAGTATCATTATGATGTTTGCTGTTCCGGAAATGGGAGCAAATGTACAGGCAATTTGGATTGTAATATCCTACAATCTATTTTATTCCGTAGGTTATACCATGTGGTATATGGCCTATGAAATGTCAGCTGCTTTATCTACCAGAAACGTAAAACAGCGTTCCGGAAACTCTATGGCAGGACAGATTACAAAGAATATTGGTACAGGTATTATTTCCATTACCTTCCCTATGATTCTTACTGCAGTTTGCAGCGCTGTAGGTGGAGATAATAAGCAGGGCTACTTATTATGTATGGCAATTATTTGCTGTATCGCAGTTCCTCTAACCTTCCTTCAGTACTTCTTTACAAGAGAACGTATTACAGAAGAAAGAAGAAATAGTGGTGCAGAAAACGAAGAAGATGAAAAGAAAATTGTGGAAGCACCCTTCGGAACTCAGCTTAAGGCTTGCTTAAAAGATAAATATTGGGTAATGTTTATCTTGATGATTTTAGTTTACCAGGTGTTAAATGCGCTAAAGAGTGTATCTCAGGTTTATTACGCAGGCTGGGTAGTAGCTGGAAATGCCTATGGTGAATATGATGTTATTCAAGCGAAGTTTACAATGACTGCTATGGCTCCGGTAGGACCAATGTTATTTGTAATTCTTCCATTGATTAAGAAGTTTGGACGTACCAAGATGATTATTGTTGGTAGTATCGTAGCTTTGGCAGGTGGTTTAGCTGCCTGGTTAAATCCAGGACACGCCCTTCCTGTATATTTAGGAACCGCTCTTTCTGGTGTAGGTGCCATGGCTTATGTATATACCATGATGAGCTTTACTGGAGATGCAATTGATCACGTAGAGTATTCTCAACGAATACGTGTAGAGGGCGTAACAGCTGCCCTGGTTGGTTTTATGCATTCTCTTGCAAATGGTATGGGACAAGGGCTCTTTAACTTAGGGCTTATGGCATTTGGATATCAAACTCCGGAAAAAATTGGTGAGTCAGCAGAAGGTGTGGCATTATATGCAGACCAGACTGCAGGAGCAACCAATTGGATTAACTTCTCTTATCAGGGAGCAATTACTTTAACAGCAGTTTTATTTTTGGTATTATTTGTACTCTTCTTTGATATAGAAAAAGTAATGCCTAAGGTTACAGAAACTTTGAAACAAAGAAAGGCTGAATCCTTGGGAGAATAAGAAAAGGATTTAACTCATGAGTGTTGTTTTAATTTTTCAAAGAATGTTAATGTTACTTGCCATGATGGCGTTAGGATATGCGGGATATAAGGTAAAGTGGATTGATGATCATAGCTACTCCAAATTATCCGCCATTGTTGTAAATATTTTTAATCCTGCATTGGTAATTAACGGTGCACTTGCTGCTACGGCAGCAGGTGACACCGATTTTTCCGTTGTAAAGGAAAATTTGATTTTTGTAGCCATCTATTTTGTAGTGGTGATACTTGTTAGTGTACCAATATCAAGGGGGTTGGCAAAGGATGAAAATCAAAGAAACGGCCTGCAGTTGATGACTATTTTTTCGAACGTTGGATTTATGGGAATCCCAGTCATATCTGCAATTTATGGAAAGGGAGCTATTATTTATGTAACCTTTTACATCTTAGCTTATAACTTTATTTTATATACCTTAGGAACCTGGATCGCCCAGAAGAATTTGCCTAAGGAAGAAAGAAAAGGCGGTTTATCAGGTCTTATAAATGTAGGTACGATTTGTTCTCTGATTGCCGTGATTGTCTTTGCCTTTGATATCAAAGCAGGAGAAAATGTGGTGGGATTTTTTGACTATGTAGGTAATGCTACGATTCCCTTATCCATGATTATCATTGGTGCTTCTGTAGCAAAAATTCCTATTAAGGAAATTTTTAAAGGTCTTCGTATCTATGTATTTTCCTTTGTAAAGCTTTTAGTGATTCCAATTATTATGAGTTTTATATTTAAGAGCTTCTCTCATAGTGAGATGGTCTTTGGCATCTTTATTATTATGTTTTCCATGCCGGTAGGCAGTGTGATTACCATGTTAATAAAGGAATATGGAGGAGACGAAAGCTTTTGCTCTAGAACCACTATTATTACGACCTTGTTATCAATTATTACAATTCCTATTGTAGGAATGTTTTTATAAGACGAAAAATACCCCATCTGTTGGAATGAAGTATCTTACATATCCAATAGATGGGGCGTTTTGTTTGTATTATTTTTTATGAGTCTCTCTGTAGTAGGCAGGAGATTCGCCGGTTTCTTCTTTAAATACCTTTGAGAAAAAGTTCCTGTTTCCAAAATGCAGTAAAGAAGAAATTTCCTGAATATCCATATCCGTTGCTGTCAGTAAAAAAGAAGCCTGTTCAATACGAATTTTTTTAATGTAAGAATTAATACTCATATTTACTTCGCTTTTAAATTTCTTCGATAAGTAGTATTTGCTATAGCCTATTTTTTCAGAAAGATATTCAATACTTAAAGGCTCATCTGGGTGCAGTTCAATATAACTGATACAGGTATGAATCTCTTTTGAGTAATGGTTTTTATCCTTTTCCATATGAACACGGTGGATTAAATCCTCAAAGAGACGGTTGGTAATGGATAAAATTTCCACGGTGGTTTTTGCCGAACGTAGATTTTTAATATACATATTACCAGTGGTATAAGCATTATCAGGGGTTAGGCCTCCATCAATGGCAGCCCGAATACAAAGACCACAGAATATAGTGGCATACTGGGTTGCCATCTGCACGTTGTTAGATCCAATTCCTTGAAACTGATGCAGAATGGAAGAGGCAGACATGGTTTTATTTTTAAAATAAATATTTCCCTGTCGAACCAAATCAAGCATTCCGTTTTCCATGTCATAGTAACCTGCATAAGAAAAATCAAAGTCACGTTCTTTACCTTCTTTGGATTTATCAAAATCTAAAATGGTAATGTTAGAGGGTTTTAAATATTCCCTATGGACACAATAGTGAAGCATCAGAGTATCCTTAATTACCTCCGTGGCAAGAAGGATGGGGAGTTTTTCCAGGTATTTTACCAGATAAGGTTTCCATTTTTCCTTAATATTTCGATTGAGGCGGATAGCTTCCATATCGTCTTCGGAAATGGCAGCAGTCATGACAGGCCCAATGGTGTAGAAACACTGTAGCTGATCAAATTCATCTTTTTTAAATACAACACTCCACATAAGGCCATAATCTCCAATAATCATAAGGGGAGTAACGTTGTTTTCGCCAAAGGCTACAGCATCTTCTATATGCTTTGAATTTCGAAGCATGGTATCGTAAACCGTTCCGGTAGAATTGGAAAACATCAAACTACCGGAAGGGTTATATTTTGAAATTACAATCTTTCCATTACAGTGCAAAAGATCTGAAAAAAACAAAACAGTTTCATCTGTGGTTGCAGTGTCCGGGAAGAAAATGGGCTGTTCTAATGACTCACTCATGGAAGTACCTCCTAATTATTCGTCAATATAGTTCCATTCAGATGGATCGCTCCATCCTCTTTTTCCTAGGAATTTTTCCAAAGGAAGTTTTTTGATTTCTTCAACAGGCATAGTGGAATTTGTAAGCTTTGCAAACCCACTTTTGGTTTCGACGCTGGCAAAGCGGTCTTTTTCTGTAAGACGATTCAGCATAGGCTCATCATTTAGATAACGTCTTAGGTTTTCTTTTATAATGGCAATGGTTCGTTTGGAACGGTTTGGCACCTGTGGAGTAGAATGAGGTGTAATATATACATTTTTCATTTTCCAAAGTGGATGGTTTGACGGAAGTGGTTCTTCTTCACAAACATCCAGACCGGCACCGCCGATTTCTCCATCCTCTAATGCCTTTACCAAAGCGGGAGTATCAATTAACCCGCCACGGGACATGTTTATAATAAAACTGTCTTTTTTCATTTTTTTAAAGGCATCTGTAGAAAACATGTGATAGGTTTCATCGTTTAATACAACTGTTAAGATAATGAAATCACATTCTTCTAACATTTCATCAATGGTATCCCCCTTATTTCCCACATATTTGTGATCAATAAAATCGTATCCCTTAATAGGAAATTTATCAAAGGCATAGAGTTCCATGTCGAATCCACGGAGACGGTCTGCTACCATTTTTCCGTTGTTACCCATACCGATAATACCAACTTTTCGTCCGTACATTCCCTTCCAGGTGTTGGAACCTTCCACGCCCCACTGTCCTTTTTCCTGAGCAGCTAAAAGTTCCTTGGTGTGATAACAGGATTGCATCATAAAGTAAATGCAGTGTTCGGCTAAAACTGGAGCACTACGTCCTGCAGCACCGGTGACAATTAAATCTGTAGCAAAAACCTCGTCCCTTGCAGAACCATTTAATCCGGCATGATCACAGGCAATCCATTTTAGGGTTTTGCTATGTAACATACAATTATCTACATCCCCCAGTATAATCGCAACATCAGCATCCTCTAATTCTTTTTGAACTTTTTCCTTGTCATAAAAATCCACATATACAAATTCGGAATTAGGAAATACATTTCGCAAAGCGTGATAGTTTTCCTTGTCATACCAAACGGTAGAAACAACTTTCCTGATTTCTTTCATTTTCTTCTCCTTTCAAGAAATTATTTACTTTCATTATATGGAAGGATAGAAAAACTGATATATCATAAATAGCTTATATATTTCTATTTTAGCGAAAATAGAAATGGAAGTAAAACTAAATATAGAAAAATGAATATAGATATATGAGAAATTGAGACAATTTCTATAATGGGAATTAAGAAAAATATTTCCCAAAAGGGAAAGGAGAAGATTATGGAAGATAAAATGTGGTGGGAAACTCACCCTTGGAGAATGGTACAAACCAATCTTCGGGAAATTGATATGGAGGACATGGACGCAGAAGCCTTTGCCAAAAGTTTGGAAGACTATCATGCAACGGTGGTAACTCTAAATGCAGCAGGAATTATAGCGGATTTTGAGTCAAAACTTCCTTATCAAAAGAATTGTGAGTATTTACATGGGGATTCTTTAAAGGAAATCTTAGATGCATGTCATAAGAGAAATATTCGTGTTATTGCCAGATGTGATTTTACCAAGCTCCCGAAAGAGATTATAGAGGAGCATCCAGACTGGGCGTATCGTGATAAGGATGGAAATGTATTAGAGTACAACGGATTTGTACAAACCTGTATCAATGGGGATTATCAACAAAACAAGGTAATGGAAATTCTTTCAGAAGTATTTTCCAACTTTGATTTTGATGGATTGTTTTGCAATATGAGTGGTGTAGTGGTAATGGACTATGATTTAAATATCCATGAACCATGTCATTGCGAAAATTGCAAAAAAATGTTTAAGGGCGCCATGGGAATGGATATACCGGATTCCTTTGGAAAACGTGATGCAGTCTTTGGAGCCTATATGGGCTTTATTAATGGATGTGCTAAAAATCAGAAGCAGAAAATGTATGAATCTGTGAAGAAAATCCGCCCAGATATTGCAGTAAATGGATTCGATTATTTTCGAACAGAATGTAATCAGGATGTTAATCATTTGCCCTGGGTCTATGATGCTTCTGCAAATTCCAGAAGACTTGCTGGCCGAAACAGAAAAAAAGTTGTGGATGATGCTTCTGCGGTGTATATGGGATTTCAGTACCGACACACTGGAATTTCCACTGGCCTGTTAGAAATCAGGCAGTGGCAGAATCTGGTTTACAATGGAAGACTTTCTGTCTATACCCTTGGAACACTGGAAAAGAAAAAAGATCCATCATCTGTACTTGCTTCAAAAAATGTATATGAATTTTTCGAGCAGAATGAAGAGCACTATATGAATCACACTTCAGCAGCAAAGGTCCTTCTTTTGGCAAAGCCTTTAATGGGAAGGAATGATCCAGAACAGGATGGATTATGTGAGTTATTAAGCCAGTGCCATATTCCTTTTGATGAGACAAGACTAAATGAGTTCTCTTTGGAAGAATTAAAAAACTATGAAGCAGTTATTATGGCAGATCTATCAGATGTGCCAGAGGAATTAGGAAAGGCCTTTGATGATTACATAGAAGCTGGTGGAAAAATTTTTGCTACAGGAAAAACTGCTTGTATGAATCGAAGAAGACAATTACTAGAATCCCCTTCTTTGAAATCCTTTGGAATAGAAAAAATAGAAGAAGTAAAAAAAGTAAAATCATCGATTTTGGAATTTTCAAAAGAAGATGAAGCTGTATTTATTCATTGCAAAGAAAATCAAATTGGAAATATTGTTCCTTGGAATTCATTTGTGACTGGTAGTTTAAAAGAAGGGGGAAGAGGATATTTACATTTGATCCCCGAACAACCCTTTGGTCCACCGGAAATTTGTTATACCAGGGAGAGTACGGATATTCCCGGAGTTGTGGAATATTCTTATGGAAAGGGAAAAACCTTCTTTGCACCCTTTGAACTTGGAACGTTCTATTATGAATTTGGATATGAGAATACCTTCCTTTTCTTTAAGGATGTAATGGAAGGGTTGTTAGAACAAAAAGAAGCAGTAATTACTTCGCCTATGGTGGAAGTGGCGATTACAGAGGATGGAAATGAAAGAATCATTCATCTGATTAATCTCTCTGGCTGCTTTGGGAAAAACTATCATAAGCCACTAGAAATTAGAAATATAAAAATTCCTATGGAAGGGGATTGTGGAAACATACACTCCTTGCATGGGGGAAATGTAGAAAAAATAAAAGGTGGTATTACCTTAGATGTATTACACACCTATGAAGCAATTATTATTAAAAAATAAAGAAAAGAGGTAAAATTATGAAAATCGGATTTATTGGTCTTGGAATTATGGGAAAGCCTATGGTAAAGAATATTATAAAAGGTGGTTACAGCGATGTGTTAGTAAACGGAAGACATCAGGATGTGTTAGATGAACTTGCAGAGTGTGGTGCAAAGTCAGCAACCTATGAAGAAATTGGTAAAAACTGTGATGTAGTTATGACCATGCTTCCTAACTCACCTCAGGTAGAAGAAGTAATGCTTGGAAAAGATGGCGTGGCTTCTTATATGAAGGAAGGCTCTGTATTTATCGATATGAGTTCTATTAACCCGGTAGTTAGTAAGACAATTGCTGAGGAATTGGCAAAGAAACATGTAGAAATGTTAGATGCACCAGTATCTGGTGGAGAGCCTAAGGCAATTGATGGAACACTTAGCTTTATGGTTGGTGGTAGTGAAAAACTAGTAGAAGAATATACTCCACTTTTATCTACCATGGGATCTTCTGTAGTTAGATGTGGTGAAGTTGGTGCTGGTAACACTACAAAGCTTGCAAACCAGATTATCGTTGCATGCAATATTCAGGCACTTTCAGAAGCTTTAACTTTAGCAAAGAAGGCTGGCGTAGATCCTAATCTTGTTTTTGCAGCTATTCGTGGGGGCTTAGCAGGTTCCACAGTTATGGATGCAAAAGCTCCTATGATGTTAAGTGGAAACGATAAGCCTGGATTTAAGATTGATTTACATATTAAAGATTTAAATAATGCAATTAATTGTGCTCATACTGTAGGATCTCCAGTTCCTATGACAGCAGAAGTTATGGAAATCATGCAATGGCTTCATGAACATGATGGAGGAAATAAAGATCACAGTGCAATTGCTCAGTACTATGAATTTCTTACAGGAGATAAATTAGGAGAATAAATGAATCAAAAGTTACGTCAGGATGCAAATCAAATAATTGAAAAAGCAATTTCTGCAGTAAAACCAGAGGAGGCAGTAAAACGTGCCTTAAAGGATGTTTCCTTTGGAGGAGATGTTTATATTGTCTCTGTGGGAAAAGCAGCTTATACCATGGCAGAGGCGGCTTCTAAAATTTTAAATTATAAAAAGGGAATTGTGATTACAAAATACCATCATGTTTTTGGAACCATTCCTAATATGACCTGCTATGAAGCGGCTCATCCTACACCTGATGAAGCAGGGGTATCTGCCACCAGAGAAGTTCTTAATATGGTTTCGGATTTAAAAGAAGATGACACTGTTTTGTTCTTACTTTCCGGTGGCGGAAGTGCCTTATTTGAGGATCCATTGGTTCCTTTGGGTGAGCTTCAGGATGTTACAAAACAGCTATTAGCCTGTGGGGCAGACATTACAGAAATAAATGCCATCCGAAAGAGACTTTCAAGGGTAAAGGGTGGAAAGTTTGCAAAGGCAATTGCACCGGCAAAGGTATATTCTGTCATTTTATCGGATGTTTTAGGAGACCCAGTGGATATGATTGCCTCTGGACCTACAGCCGTAGATAAAGCAACCTGTGAAAAGGTAGAAGAAATTGTGGAAAAATATGATTTACAACTGACAGATAGTGTAAAAAATGCTCTTTTACAGGAAACTCCAAAGGATATTACAAACGCTACAAATGTAGTGATTGGCAGTGTACGCCAGCTTTGCCACGCAGCTAAAACCTGCTGTATAAAACTAGGTTATGAACCGGAGTATCTGGGAGATACCTATGATAAAGAAGCAAGAGACTTAGGAGAAAAGCTTGGTGTTATGGCTGTGAAACATTCTGGCCATGGGAAAAAAGCAATTATTATTGGCGGGGAAAGCGTTGTTCATTTAAAAGGAAATGGCCTTGGGGGACGTAACCAGGAAATTGCGGTAGGTGCCATTGAAACCATATCAAATCATCCTAATATTTGTGTCTTTAGTGTGGGCTCTGATGGAACAGATGGACCCTGTGATGCAGCTGGAGGTTATGTAGACGGGGAAACAAAAAAGGCTTTAGAATCTAAAAATATTGACTGGAAGAAGATGCAGGAAAACAATGATTGCTACCATATTTTAGAATCCTGTGGTGGACTTATTATTACAGGACCAACAGGCACCAATGTAAATGATGTATCGGTGGTATTAATAGATGAAGGTTAAGATGTTATTAGAAGGGAAACCCTTTCAAACCGAGTTTGGTATTGTAGGATATTCTTCTGTGACTTTGATTCAGGTGGATGGAAGAAATGTATTGTTTGATACCGGGCTGAAGGGATGTGCCCTTCAATTAAAAGAAGCATTAAAAGAAGAAGGCTTGTCCTGCGAAGATATTACAGATGTGGTGATTTCACATATGCACTTTGATCATGTAGGGAATGTATCTTTGTTTCAAAATGCCCATTTTTATGTAAGTAAAACGGAATGGGTACAGGGGATAAAAGACCCTGATGAGTGGCATTGTGTTCCTACCTGCGAATATCTACGAGGGAAAAATATTACATTTGTGGAAGAGGGGGAGGAACTATTCCCCCGTGTAGTTGTAATGGAGTTTCCTGGCCATACAAGTGGATTGATTGGTTTGAAGTGTGGAGAAGATATTATTCTATGCTCCGATGCTATTAAAAATCGATACGAATTATGGCAGGATATACCACTTATGTCGATTGATATAGAGAAAAGCAAGGCTACGATTGAACGAATAAAAAAAGAAGCAAAATTTATTTATCCGGGCCATGATAAGGTTTTAGAGGTTGCACATCCTATTGATAAAGAAGAAATCCACTTCCAGCTTCGCTTCGCAAATGGTTCAACTTTAGAGGTATAAATTTTTACATAGCGTTTACTCATCAAAGGTATATTTTCTTGAGTGATGATATAAGATTAGATATAATTTCATCAAAGAAAATACTAGGATTGAGCAGAGGATATGAAGAAATTACATGAAATTATAAAATTGATTTTTCACCCAAAATGGTATTTGAATATATGATTTATATTCATTACTGTTTTGGGTATGTTTTATTGTGTGAAAAATAATATGCCAAATAATTTTTTTGCAAATGTTTTTTATGGATTTTCTTTTTATACTTTGGTAACGACCTGTGTAAATGGAAAAGCTATCTGGATGTATCATATCCTGCCCTTAATAGAACATATTCCTTTTTTGCACCGGTTAGCAACAGATGTAAAATTCCGCACAGTAATATTTACAAGAATAGCACTGCTGATAAATATATTGTATGGTGTATTCCAAATTGTAATGGGTATTGAAAGCAAGACTTTTTGGTTTGTTACCCTAGGTGCATATTACATAATGCTAATTGTAGCCAGATCTACTTTGTTACGGGGAGCAAATCCGGAAACCTTTGGAAAAGATTTAAAGGAAGAATATAAAAAATATGTAGGTACAGGAATCTTTTTAATTCTTATGAATTTAATCGTAACAGGAATTGTTACGGTAATGTTTGAGGAAAATAGAACCTTTGAATACCCTGGATATCTTATTTATGCCATGGCCTTATATGCTTTCTATACTTTAGTATTAGCTATTTATGGAATGGTTACTTTCAAAAGATATAACAGTCCTGTGCTCTCAGCCACAAGATGCGTAAACTTTGCCTGTGGGATGATTGCAATTTTGTCTTTAGAGATTGCCTTAATTCATCGGTTTAATGAAGGGAATGCAGTTCATTTTGCAAATCGTATGGCAGCAGGAACCGGATTTTTTATGGCAGTGGTCATGTCAATTATTGGAGTAAGAATGATTTATAGGGGAACTAAGAAACTTCAGACTTTAAAGAAAGAGGGAGAAGAGAATGAAGAATAGCAATATTAAAATACAGAAACACCCCAGAAGAAAAGAGTCCAATGGATTTAATTGGGTATATATTATAGGAACTGTCGTAGTAGTTGGTGGTGTGATGGCCTTTGGTCTTGTGTCTACACTACAATTTCACGTTGAGAGGGGACAGGCGATAGGAATGCTTGGAATGGTATTCCCTATGGCCTTTTTCTATTATGTGGCCATTGGTCCAGTTGTAAGAAATCTTCAAAAAAAGATCGAACGATTAACCGTTGCTATGGATGAGGTGGCCAGTGGAAATTTAGATTGTCAGATTGATACAAATAAAGCTGGTGAGTATGAAGATGTTTATAAACAATTTAATGCGATGACTATGGAACTGAAAAGAACGAAGGAAGAAATGGAAGCCTTTACCAATGAATTTGCCCATG
>JAIKXK010000365.1 GCA_024684155.1 Lachnospiraceae bacterium
GTACCACCAGATGATTGATGCCCTCACAAAGATATCCAAGGTACCTATTGAGTATCAGAATATCGATGGTGGTAGCAAGGGATACTTTTCTCTTAAGGACCGAAAGATTGTAGTGCAAAAGGACATGACTCAGGTACAGACCTTAAAGACGCTGATTCATGAAATTGCCCACTCCAAGCTTCACGATTATCCGCTGGATAAATCGGATGAGAATGGAATGGAAAGGAAGGATAAGCGTACCAAAGAAGTAGAGGCTGAATCAGTAGCCTACACCGTGTGCCAGCATTTCGGGGTAGATACTTCGGACTATTCCTTCGGTTATATTGCAGGCTGGAGCTCCGGTAAGGAACTGGAGGAACTGAAATCATCCATGATGACCATCCGAAAGACTGCTAGTGAAATCATCTCTGATATGAATACCGAGATTGCCATGAGTCAGCACCCATTGGAGGAGACCTTGGACAAGGAAGAGCTGGCTCTGCAGGTAGGAGATAAGTACCTGGCTATCCAGAAGTGCGATGAAGGCTACGACTACACTTTCTATGATGCAAACTACCATGGCTTGGATGGAGGTGTTATCGAAAATAAGGATGCACCAATCGCCATTGTTGTAGCAGAGGTGATTGCAGCAGAAGGCCTGGGCAGTGTCAAGCCGGTAAAGGAAGTGGACTATGACAAGCTTCAGGAAGATGCCGCTTACACAGCTGCCTATGAGATGGAGGCAATCGCTGAGAAGAAGCCATCCATTTTAGGACAGCTGAAAGATAAGTTCGGGCTGGTGGAAGGCAAGCATGAGCATGGGAAGGTGAAGAAGGATAGGGATGAGTGTAGATAGGGAGGTAGACTATGGGAAAGAAAAGTGTAGATCCAAGCCAGGTGCCACTCATGAAGAGTGAGATGGTTGCAGCAGCATTTGAGATTCTGATGGAGGCATATATTGGCAGCCTAGGTAGATGTTCCTCAGGCCAGAAAGTGACCATCACCATCAAGAGTTACAATCGCTATATCAAGTTCTCTGGATTCAGGGAGTATTTTGATATCTGTCTCTATAAGAGTGGCGACATCGATATCAAGATGCGCGAGTCCTGTCATGCAGATTATTTGGAACGTATTTACGAATACAAAGAGGATAGAGCACAGCAGGAGGCATTCATTGAAAAGCTCAAGGATGGATTCGCTATGCAGCTCATGGATGTAGCGAATTGCAAAATAATTGATTATCACAGCTTTATGGATATGCTCCATGGAGAATGGCACTTCAAAGATGCGTATGAGTATTTCACCAATCTGATGGCGGAGTATGAGGACGAAAAGTAGGAGGTGCTATGGAAACTTATATCATAGAGCAGTTTGATGGTAAGAAACGCGTAGGTAAGGAAAGAATACGCACCGATGATTATGACGATGTGCTAAAGCGTGTCGCTGAGATTATAACCAAGACGGATCACAGAGTGGAAATCTGGGATGGCAAAGCGTATAAGCATCGAAATAAGGATGTGTGTAGATAGTAATGGGGCCGGTCTCATTGTGGTGGGCCGGCTCTTTTTTTATTGTGCTACTAGAGAATGCCCAACTGTAAAAAATTCGTGCGAACAAGCGAATTTTATCGGACAATTTAATAGCCTTATGATATACTGTAAAGTAGCGTGATTACTGTATTTTGTCACTGTTTAACAGTGAGAAAGGAAACTATTATGGCAGTATCGTATCAGAAGTTATTTAACCTAATGCGTGACAAGAAAATGAAACGCAAAGATTTGATAGAACGAGCTGGTATTAGCTATGCAACAATCGCCAAACTTGAGAAGGGCGACAACGTCCAAATGGAGGTTTTGGAAAAAATCTGTAGGGAGTTTAAATGCCAGTTGAATGATATAGCAGAAATTTATTTTTAGACAGTCCCATTTTATGGACAGTAGAAGTCGTAGAATGGTATTTGTAATAGTAGAAGAATAAACAAAAAGAATTGAGGACGAAATATGACAGATCAAGAACTAAAGAAATTAAAAGATGATTTATGGCATTCTGCGGATGTGCTTCGTTCAGGAGCTCATTTAGCTGCAAATAAATATGGACAACCAATTTTGGGGCTCATCTTCTTACGATATGCAGATATTCTTTTTAAACAGCATAAAAAAGAAATAATGTCAGAATATGAAGCCCATAAAGGTGGACGTGCTGAAAAAACAATCAAAGAAATTTCCATAGAGAAATGTGGTTTCTATTTACCTGAGTGTGCATATTACGATTTTATAAATGATTCGCCTGATGATGCAAATAAGGCAACTCTTGTGAAAGATGCAATGCAGGCAATTGAAGATGAAAATCCATTTATGGAAGGAGTATTACCCAAAGAGGTTTATGCACAGCTCGTTCCTGAAGAGGAACCGGAATTATTATCTCGTATAGTACGAGTATTCAAAGATATTCCAGAGAATTCTACGATTGATATTTTTGGACAGATTTACGAGTACTTTCTTGGTAATTTTGCGTTGGCTGAGGGTAAAGATGGTGGCGCGTTCTATACACCAGCGTCAGTTGTACAGTATATGGTGGAAGTAATAAATCCAGAGACTGGTGATAAGAAGTTCTTGGACCCAGCCTGTGGTTCTGGAGGTATGTTTGTTCAAGCAGCTCGATATATGCATAACCATAACGCATCTTCAGACGATTTAATGAAATTTAGATGTTATGGCGTTGAAAAAGAACCAGATACTGTAAAATTAGCAAAGATGAACTTACTTCTTAATAACGTTAGAGGTGAGATTACAGAAGCAAACTCTTTTTATTCTGATCCGTATGATGCTGTTGGTCAATTTGATTATGTAATGGCAAATCCTCCTTTTAACGTTGACGAGGTTGTTGTAGAAAAAGTATTGAGCGATGAAAGATTTAATACTTATGGTGTGCCAAGAAATAAAACAAAGTCTACAAAAAAAGGTTCCGACAAAAAAGAAACTGTCCCTAATGCTAATTACTTGTGGATAGGATATTTTGCGACTGCTCTTAATGAGAACGGCCGTGCTGGTTTGGTCATGGCTAATTCTGCTTCTGATGCATCTGGTTCTGAATATGAAATTAGAAAGAAGATGATTGAAGATGGGATAATAAGCCAAATGGTTACACTACCTTCAAATATGTTTACATCAGTAACGTTACCGGCAACGTTGTGGTTTTTTGATAAAGCAAGAACAAAGAAAGATGAAATCCTATTTATTGATGCTAGAAATATTTTTACTCAGGTTGATCGAGCCCACAGGAAGTTTTCTGAAGAACAGATAAAAAACTTGGGTATTATTACTAAACTTTATAATGGTGATGAAGAGGCATTTAAAGCGTTGGTACAGGAGTATAAAGAAAAACTAATAGAAGCACCTTGCGACCAACATGAATTAAGTGATGACTTGAAGACGAAAGAATACTGGCAGGAGCAAATAGATTGGTTAGCTGATAAATTTCCCGATGGTGTTTACAGGGATGTGACAGGACTTTGTAAAGCTGTAAAAATCGATGGCGAAGATGGAATAGTGGATCAGGAATATTCTCTCAATGCAGGACGATATGTAGGCGTTGTGATTGAAGATGATGGTTTATCTGAACGTGAATTTGAGCGCATTATGTTAAAAACTAATGAAGAATTAAATGAATTAAATAATGAAGCAAAGAAATTGGAATTAGATATTCAAGAGTCTATTAACATTCTATTTGGATGATTAGGAATATTAATATGTTAAAAAAAGTAAGAATCAAGGATTTGGGTAAAATAATAACTGGAAATACACCTCCAACAACTACAAGGGCATTTTATGGAGATTTTCGTCCTTTTATAAAGGCAACAGATATTACTGACTCTAAATATACGCTTTCCACTGAAGAAGGTTATTCGGAGTTTGCCTATGAAAAATATAAAAAAAATTTAGTACCTAAAGGGGCTACATGTGTTGTTACTATTGGTACGGTTGGTAAAAAGATTACCATGGCGCATACTGAATTATTTGTCAATCAAGCGATAAATGCTGTAATACCATATAGTAAATATGATGCCGATTATGTGTACTATTTGCTTAAATATAATTTGTCTCAACTTAAAATGCTAGATTCGGGGACTGCTTCAGGTAGAGAAAATATTTCTAAGTCGTCCTTTTCAAATATTATTGTTTTTGCTGAAGAGGAAAGGATATTACAGCAAAAAATTGGGCAGATGTTATCCAATTATGATTTAGCCATTGAAAATAATAATAAACGAATAAAAAAACTTGAACAGATGGTAGAAAACTTGTACAAAGAATGGTTTGTACGATTTAGATTTCCAAATCATGAAGGAACTACGATTGAAAATGGAATACCTTTAGGGTGGAAATTATATAAGATAAGTGAAATATGCGATATTAATAAGTCCTCATTACGTAAGACAGACTGCATTGACGTGATAAATTATCTAGATACAGGCTCTTTAAATGAAAACATTATAAATGGATTAGAGGAATATCAAATTTACGATGCACCTAGTAGAGCTAAGAGAAAGGCCAAAAAGAATAGCATTTTATTCTCTACAGTAAGACCAATATTGAAACATTATGGGATTATTAAGAAAGTACCTAATAACATGATTGTATCAACTGGTTTTGCAGTACTAGATGCAAAATATGATATTTCTAATATTATTTATTTATTTGTATCATCTGATGAGGTTAGAAGTTATTGCCAAACAATAGCCGAGGGAGCTGTGGCAACATATCCTACAATAAGACCTGAAGAAATAGGAAGAATAAAAATTGCTTTACCACCGCTGGAAGAGGCTGAACGGCTGAATAAATTGTTAGAACCGTATTTTTTAATGAGACAACGATTAGTAGATATAAATACAAATTTGATAAATCAGAGAGATTTATTATTACCACGGTTAATGAGCGGTAAATTAGAAGTATAAATTATAGTATTGGAGGTATGATTATGCGAAATTTCATATCTGAAGATGATATCGAACAGGCAATATTGGCAAAGCTTAAAGCGGAGCCATTTCATTACGACATTGTAATCTGTGATTCGGATCCATCAAAACGAGATGATTTGAATGACGGTACTTTTCGTGCGTCAAAAAAACAATGCGTGTTGCCTTTAGTTATAGAGAAATCATTACAGAGAATTAATCCAAATGTCGAATTATCATTTCTCCAAAGAATAGCTAAAGATTTATCTAGAGATTTTACAGGAACAGACATGGTGCAAACTAATTATCGTTTGTACCAGCAGATTAGAAATGGAATCAAAATCGATGTAGTCAAAAACGGGAAGACAGATTTTGAAATAGTAAAGTTAATTGATTTTGATAATCCTGAGAATAATACATTTACGGCTGTTTCACAGATGTGGATACAAGGCAAGGTTTATTATAGAAGACCGGATATCATTGTATTTGTAAATGGTTTACCTTTGGTATTCATTGAGCTTAAAAACAGCATTATAAAGGTTGAGGAAGCTTATACAAAGAATCTCAAAGATTATTTAAGAGATATTCCAAATTTGTTTGCATTTAATCAGATATGCGTTTTGTCTAACGGGTTGGAGACAAGATTAGGAGCATTTAATGCTACATATAATCATTTCTTTGAATGGCTAAAGGTTAATTCTGAAAAGGATGAACTACATAGAGAAGAACTTGCTAATGCTAATACATTTAGTGAGAGTTCAGCACGTCTTTTTGTAGATGGTTTACTGGATAAGAATAGGTTGATTGATTACATTGAGAACTTTATTCTTTTCCAGAATCAGTCAATTAAGATTATTGCTAAGAACCATCAATATCATGGTGTTAATAATCTTATGGAAGCCGTTTACAATCGAAAGGAATTGCAAGGTAAGTTAGGTGTATTCTGGCATACCCAGGGTTCAGGTAAATCTTATTCGATGGTTATGTTTGCGCGTAAGGTAAAAAGAAAGGTGCCAGGCAATTTTACTTTCTTAATAATCACCGATCGAACGGATCTTGATTCTCAGATTCATAAAAACTTTGTTAGAACAGAGACTCTTGGAGACAAAGAAGAATGTCAGCCTAAAGATAGCAAGCAATTACGAGAGTATCTTAAATCTAACAAGCCATTTATATTCACACTTATACATAAGTTTAAATACGACAAGGGTAAGGAATATCCGGTATTAACAACTCGTGATGACATTTTTGTACTTGTCGATGAAGCTCATCGTTCGCAGTACAAAGACTTAGCAGAGAATATGCGTAGAGCTATTCCAAATGCTAATTATGTTGCTTTTACTGGAACACCACTATTGGGTTCAAAGCGTTTAACGAATCAGTGGTTTGGTGACTATGTATCTGAGTATAACTTTGCACAGTCAGTAGAAGATGGTTCGACTGTACCATTGTTCTACTCTAGACGTGTGCCTGAAGTTGGACTTCAGAATGATTTTCT
>JAIKXK010000396.1 GCA_024684155.1 Lachnospiraceae bacterium
CTTTTGTAATAACATTTATAACTCTGAGGGTGGTTCTCATATTACTGGTTTTAAAACACAGTAATATGAGAACCACCCTCAGAGTTATAAATGTTATTACAAAAGCCTAAAATATCCTCATGAAATTCATTACAAAACTGAAAGGCTACTTCTACTTGAATTCCTTCAGATTCTCCAGAGAAAGAAACCACATCATGAATAACTTCTTTATTTTTATTAATGCCTTTTACAAAACCAACAATACCTTCTGGCTCATGATAAATAATTTCTTCTGGCTCTTCACCTCTTAAATCCTGAAACACAATGGTAAGTCCCGGATTTAAGTAAGCTGTTTCATGCATACGAGACTGAATCTCATCTGCTTTAAATTTTGTTTTTTCAAAAATGGTAGGATCTGGCAAAAAATTTATTTTTGTACCAGTCTTTTTTGTTTTTCCTAAGGTTGGTAATAGTCCTTTTTCAAGCTTAATAACAGGTTTTCCCTGTTCATATCGATCATGATGAATATATCCATCTTTTGAAATTTGAACATCAAAATAAGAAGACAGCGCATTTACTGCAGAAGAACCAACACCATGTAATCCACCTGAAGTCTTATATGCTCCGTCTCCAAATTTTCCACCAGCATGTAGGGTAGAAAATACAATACGGGCAGCAGCTACACCTTTTGCATGCATATCAACTGGTACCCCACGTCCATTATCTTCTACAGTACAACTACCGTCTTTTTCTAATGTGACATAAATCTTATCGCAATAACCTGCTAAGTGTTCATCTACAGAGTTATCAACAATTTCATATATACAGTGGTTCAATCCTTTTCGCGACGTACTTCCTATGTACATACCCGGACGTTTACGAACCGCTTCTAATCCTTCCAATACGGAAATTTGTTCCGCACCGTATTCATTATTCTTTGCCATGAAATCTCCCTCGAAATCAATATTAATATAAGGAACAACGTCCTTTTACTATAAACAGACTACAAAACCCCACTATATCTGCTTATACAGAAGGGATTTTACCACAATTTATTGTGCTTTACAACATTTTAACTTTATTTTTTCGAACAAATTTTCGATATAATTATAGATTTGCAACAAATAAGATTAATATAAGCAAAAAAGATTTTCATTCCCTTTCACTTCGTGTAAAATGAAGAAGAAATCATTATCTATGTAATAGGGGGATTTTATGGATAAAGGATTTAATTTAACAAAAGAAAATTTACAACTGGTGGAATATTTTTCAGAACAAATTCCAGGTGGATTTTTCATGTATCAGGAAAATGAAACCAGAGATTTAATATATGTAAACCACGTTGTATTAGAAATATTTGGGTGTGAAACCCTAGAAGAATTTAAAGATTTAACAGGCTATACCTTTCCTGGTATGGTTCATCCTGATGATTTTGAAAAAATTCAGGCATCCATCGATGCACAAATTTCCAAAGACGATGCAAATAGCTTAGACTATGTTGAATATAGAATCAAAAGAAAAGATGGCACAATTCGTTATGTTGATGATTATGGTCATTTTAGCAAATCAGAAGATTTTGGAAATATCTATTATGTATTCATCAGTGATATTACCGATAAATTTCTAACAATTCAGGAAAAGGAACGTAGAGCAAATGAAGCGAAAAACGCATTCCTTTTTAATATCTCCCACGATATTAGAACGCCTATGAATACTATTCTTGGTTTTACAAAACTTGCACTCTCTCACTTAGAGGAGCCTGAACTTCTAAAAGACTATTTAAGTCGTGTAAATGATTCTGGGAAAGATCTTCTTTCTATGATAGACAATCTTTTAGAAATGAGTCAGATAGACTTTGGACACATGGAATTAAATGTTTCAGATTGCAACTTAAAATATGAAATTGAGACATTAAAAAAACGATTTACAAAAGAATCCATAAAGAAACATCAAAATTTTACCTTTAAGGTAGATGTGCCAAACATATTCGTTCGTTTTGATGCGAAAAGATTTCATATAATCCATGCTAATTTAATTGAAAATGCAATGAAATTCACTCCGGAATTTGGAAACATTACAGTGTATGCATCATGTCACAATGCCATAGCTGCCTCTTCTTACGCTACATATGAAGTAACTATTTCTGACAATGGCTTAGGTATGTCAAAGGAATATGTACAAAAAATATTTACTCCTTTCGAGAAAGAAAAATCCTCTACTGACAGCCAGACATCAGGTGCTGGCATTGGTTTATCCGTAGTCAAACAATTAGTGGATCTTATGGGCGGAACTATTGTAGTTGATTCAAAAATAGATTTTGGTACAACCATAAAAATAAGTCTTCCAATTCGTGTCGTAAAAAAGAATGCTGAAAATTCCAGAGTTTTAATTGTTGAGGATATAGAAAATAATCAGATTCTATTACAAACAGTTTTAGAGGATGCTGGATTTCTTACAGAAATTGCCATGAACGGCCAAGAAGCCTTAGATGCAATAAAAACTAAGCCAGATAATTATTATGATTTGATATTAATGGATATCCAAATGCCTGTTTTGAATGGATATGATGCCACAAAAATGATTCGTTCCCTGGATCGAGTAGACGTAAAAACACTGCCAATCTTAGCCCTAAGTGCTAATGGTAGAGATGAAGATCGTATTCGTTCCTTAGAAAGTGGAATGGATGAACACATTGTAAAACCTTTTGAACCTGAGGATTTGATTTCAACCATTGAGTTTTATATTTCCGAAAACAAAAAATAACAATAAAAAATGCTGTACGGCTAATCCGTACAGCATTTTAATTTTTAACTATCTATTAGTATGCAACGCCCTGAGCGATCATTGCATCAGCAACCTTTTCAAATCCGGCAATATTAGCACCAGCTACAAGATTTCCTTCACAACCATACTTCTTAGC
>JAIKXK010000412.1 GCA_024684155.1 Lachnospiraceae bacterium
TCCCCAGAACAAGCATCTGAAATTCCTGCTACATGACGGGCAAATTCAATGACTGCAATCTGCATACCAAGACAAATTCCAAAATAAGGAACCTTCTTTTCTCTGGCATATTTAGCAGCTAAAATCATACCTTCAGTACCACGGTTTCCAAATCCTCCCGGAACAATAATTCCGTCTACACGGGATAATTCTTCTTCGTAATTTTTCTCCGTTAAAGTATCAGAGTCAATCCACTCAATTTCAACGTGAGCATTGTGATAAAAACCAGCGTGGGTCAAGGCTTCTGCTACAGAAAGATAGGCATCGTGTAGCTGTACATACTTTCCAACTAAACCAATGGTTACGGTTTTATCACGTCTGTCGATACTTTGAATAAGAGAGTTCCACTCTGTTAAATCTGGAGATGGAGCGTCAATGTGAAGCTTTCTACACACAACAGAAGAGAAGTTTGATCTCTCAAGCATTAAAGGTGCTTCATATAAGCTGCCTAAGGTACGATTTTCAATGACACAGTCATCCTCTACATTACAAAACATAGAAATCTTTTTAAAGATACTTTCTTCAAGTGGTTCATCACAACGGAGTACTACAATGTCAGGATTGATTCCCATTCCCTGTAATTCTTTTACAGAATGCTGAGTTGGTTTTGATTTATGTTCATCTGAACCTCTTAAATAAGGTACCAAAGTAACATGAATGAAAAGCGAATTTTCTCTTCCTACTTCTAATGAAATCTGGCGAACTGCCTCTAAAAATGGCTGAGATTCAATATCACCAATGGTTCCACCAATTTCCGTAATAATAACATCAGCATCTGTTTCTTTTGCTGCACGATACACAAATTCTTTAATTTCATTTGTAATATGGGGAATTACCTGGACAGTAGAGCCCAAGTATTCACCACGACGTTCTTTATTTAACACATTCCAGTATACTTTTCCGGAAGTAAGGTTTGAGTACTTTGTCAAATTCTCATCGATAAATCTCTCATAATGTCCCAAATCCAGGTCTGTCTCCGCACCGTCTTCCGTTACGTATACTTCTCCATGCTGATAAGGGCTCATGGTTCCTGGATCAACATTGATATAAGGATCCAACTTTTGAGCCGCAACCTTTAATCCTCTTGCTTTTAACAAACGTCCCAAAGACGCTGCTGTAATTCCTTTTCCTAATCCGGAAACCACTCCTCCGGTTACAAAAATATACTTTGTCATTTTATGTGCCTTTCTTTCTTATAAATTACTGTATCCCATCAATGCTTCGTCAACTTCCCGGGCAGCATTCTGTCCTTCTGCAATGGCCCAAACCACCAGAGACTGTCCGCGGTGCATATCACCGCAAACATAGACATTTTTCTTTGAAGATGCATATTCGCTAGGATTTGTTTTTACGTTGGTACGTCCATCCAGTTCTACACCGAAGGCATCTGTTACATACTTTTCGCTTCCTAAAAATCCTGCTGCAATGAGCACCATCTGACAAGTAACCTTTTTCTCACTTCCTTCTACAGGAACCATCATCATTCGTCCTGTAGCTTCATCCTTTTTCGATTCTAAAGAAACTAAAACTACTTCCTTTAGATTTCCTTTCTTATCCTTTATAAATTCCTTTACCGTAGTCTGGTAGATACGAGGATCCGTACCAAACTTGTAAATTGCCTCTTCCTGACCATAGTCTGTCTTTAAGACTCTAGGCCACTGTGGCCATGGGTTTGATGCCAATCTTTCACAGGAAGGCATAGGCATCATTTCTAACTGTTTCACACTTTTAGCTCCAAGACGGATACAACTTCCGACACAGTCATTTCCTGTATCACCGCCACCAATAACGATAACATCTTTTCCTTTTACTAAGTCCACTGGAGGATGATCAAATCCATTGTCTAAAAGAGATTTTGTTACCTCTGTTAAGAAATCTACGGCAAAGTAAATTCCCTTTGCATCCCTGCCAGTCGCTTCAATATTTCTAGGATTTGAAGCACCACAAGCTAAAACAACAGCGTCATAGTTCTTTTCTAAATCCTTTGCCTTAATATCTTTTCCAATATCAGCATTTACCACAAACTTCACGCCAGCTTCCTTCATTAAATCCACTCTGCGATCAATTACTGACTTATCCAGTTTCATATTTGGAATACCATAACGAAGTAATCCACCTATTCGGTCACGGCGTTCATAAACTGTTACCTCATGACCTCTACGATTTAAAGACAGGGCAGCGGCAAGTCCAGAAGGACCACTACCAACAACAGCTACCTTTTTACCAGTACGTTGAGTAGGTGCTTCTTCGTTTACCAATCCATTGGCATAGGCAAATTCTACAATGGCCTTTTCATTTTCCTTTGTAGCCACTGGTTCATCATGTAGTCCACAGGTGCAGGCTGCTTCGCAAAGAGCTGGGCAAACACGTGAAGTGAACTCTGGAAGAGAGTGGGTAATGGATAAACGATTATATGCTTCCTCCATTCTGCCTCGAAATACCAAATCATTGGTTTCAGGTACCAAGTTATGAAGGGGACAACCACTTGCCATTCCTCCAAGCATTGAACCGGACTGACAAAATGGTACGCCACAGTCCATACATCTTGCTGCCTGCTTGCGTCGATCCTTTTGATTCAAATCTCCGTGGAACTCCATAAAATCACCAATACGTTCTTCTTCCGGTCTGATTGGATCATTTTTTCTTTCATATTCTAAGAATCCTGTTGTCTTACCCATTACTTGTCACCTCCTTCCATAAATGCTTTGAATGCTTCAATTTTTGCAGTTTCAGGATCTGCTCCCTGTTCTTCAAATCTGGCTATATTTCGAAGCATTACCTTGTAATCAAGAGGAATAATCTTCTTAAATAAAGGAGCATAAATATCAAAATGAGATAAAATCTCTTTACCCTTTTGTGAACCTGTACAAGCCACATGCTCTTCAATGATGGCTTTTAATTCCGTAATATCATTTTTATGCTCTACTTTTTCCATGCTTACAAGCTGCTTGTTTAAGTTCTTATATAGTTTGTTGTCTTCATCTAAAACATAAGCGATACCACCGCTCATACCTGCGGCAAAGTTCTTTCCAGTTTCACCTAAAATAACAACTCTACCACCGGTCATGTATTCACAACCATGTTCTCCCACACCTTCACATACAGCTACGGCACCAGAGTTTCTGATACAAAATCTCTCTCCAGCCTTACCAGCAATAAAGGCCTTACCTGAAGTAGCACCGTAAAGTGCAACGTTTCCGATAATAATATTTTCTTCAGGAACATAGGTTGCTTCCTTTGGTGTCTTTACAATTAGCTTTCCGCCTGATAAACCTTTTCCAAAGTAATCATTAGAATCTCCCTCTAATCGAAGGGTAAGTCCTTTTGGAATAAAGGCTCCAAAGCTTTGTCCACCGGAACCACTACAATTAATAATAATGGTATCCTCATCTAATCCTTCTGGATGTTCTCTTGTAATCTGGGCTCCAAGAAGGGTACCAAAGGCTCTATCTGTACTTGAAAGCTTTACTTCTGTAGAAGCAGGCTTATTGGAAGTAATTGCCTTTTTAATCTTTGTAGAAGATAAAAGCAGACTTTCATCCTTTGTTGTATCTAACTTAAAGTCATATACAAACTGTGGCTGGAAGGTAGCCTGTTCTCTGTCTGTATTTGACACATCTAAAAGAATACGTGACAAATCAAGCTTTTGCTCTGCAGGAGACAAATTTTCTTTTTGACGAAGTAAATCGGTTCTGCCTACTAATTCAGAAACACTCCGAACCCCAAGCTTACTCATGATTTCACGAAGTTCCTTAGCAATAAAGATCATAAAGTTTTCTACGTATTCTGGCTTTCCAGCAAAACGCTTACGAAGCTCAGGGTTTTGTGTTGCAATACCCATAGGACAGGTATCTGACTGACAAGCTCGCATCATTACACATCCCATAGTTACAAGTGGAGCAGTAGCAAAACCAAATTCTTCTGCACCAAGAATAGCAGCAATGGCTACATCTTTACCACTCATAAGCTTACCATCGGTTTCAATTACTACACGGTTTCTTAAACCGTTTGCAATTAAGGTCTGATGGGTTTCTGCAAGACCCAGTTCCCAAGGAAGACCGGCATTATGAATAGAAGAAAGTGGTGCAGCACCAGTACCACCATCATATCCGGAAATCAAAATAACCTGAGCCCCTGCCTTTGCAACACCTGCTGCAACAGTACCAACACCAGCTTCAGATACTAATTTTACTGAAATTCTTGCATTTTTATTTGCGTTCTTTAAGTCATAAATTAACTGGGCCAAATCCTCAATCGAATAAATATCATGATGAGGTGGTGGAGAAATCAAACTTACACCTGGAGTAGAATGTCTTGTCTTTGCAATCCAAGGATATACCTTTTTACCAGGTAGATGCCCACCTTCACCAGGCTTTGCACCCTGTGCCATTTTAATCTGAATTTCTTTTGCACTCACAAGGTAGCGGCTGGTAACACCAAATCGACCACTGGCTACCTGCTTAATGGCAGAACTTCTATCGTTGGCAGTTCCAGCAGAAAGAATACGCTCTTCACTTTCACCACCTTCACCACTGTTGGATTTTCCATGTAAGTGGTTCATGGCAATGGCCAGTGTCTGATGAGCTTCTTCCGAAATAGAACCATAACTCATGGCACCTGTCTTAAATCTCTTTACAATAGACTCTACACTTTCCACTTCAGACAGAGGAATTTCCTTTCCGAAGTTGAAGTCTAGCATACTACGTAAATATCCGGTCTTTTCTTCATTTACAAGGGAAGTATACTCCTTAAATAAATCGTAATTTCCTTCCTTTGTAGCCTGTTGAAGCATATGGATGGTAGCAGGATTATATCTGTGATTTTCTCCCTGAGCTCTACTCTTATGACGACCGGTTGCTGTTAATTCCAGGTTTGTCTTTAGTCCCAAAGGATCAAAGGCACGAGAGTGCTGTTTATCCACAGCTTCTCCAATATCATCCAAAGATATTCCACCTATTCTTGATACAGTACCTGGGAAGTATTTTTCAATAACATCCTCAGAAATACCGATAGCTTCAAAAATCTTTGAACCCTGATATGACTGGATGGTTGAAATACCCATTTTGGATGCGATTTTTACAATACCAAATAAGATTGCGTTATCAAAATCTTCTACAGCAGCATAGTAATCCTTATCAAGCATTTCATCTTCCACTAACTGTGCAATGGTTGCATGAGCAAGGTATGGGTTTACTGCAGAAGCACCATATCCTAAAAGGGTAGCAAAATGATGTACTTCTCGTGGTTCTCCTGACTCTAAAATTAGAGACATGGCAGTACATTTTCTTGTTTCTACCAAATGGTTGTGTACAGCTGCCACAGCAAGTAATGAAGGCAAGGCCACATGGTTTTCATCTACACCGCGGTCAGAAAGAATCAAAATATTTGTTCCTTCACGATATGCCTTATCTACTTCTACAAATAAGTGATCTAAGACTCTCTTCATGGGAGTCTTCTTGTAATAAAGGGTAGAAAGCTTTGTTACCTTAAAGCCCTCTGTCTTCATATTTTCAATCTTTAATAAATCAAGATCCGTAAGAATAGGGTTGTTTACCTTTAATACCTTACAGTTCTTTGGATCTTCTTCTAAAAGGTTTCCGTTTTTACCCATGTATACAGTACGGGAAGTTACAATTTCCTCACGCTGGGCATCAATTGGAGGATTGGTTACCTGAGCAAACAGCTGCTTAAAGTAATAGAAGAGTGGTTGAAACTCACCAGAAAGTGGAGCAATTGGTGTATCTACACCCATAGATCCAATTCCTTCTGTACCATTTAAAGCCATGGCTAAGATTCCGTCATGGTAATTTTCCCAGGTATAACCAAAGGATTTCTGCAAACGTTTACGTTCTTCCCCTGTTAAGGCAGGTACCTTTTTGTTTGGAATCTTCAAATCAGAAAGCTTTAACAGATTGGCATCTAACCATTCACCATAAGGCTTGCTCTTTGCATATTTTTCCTTAATTTCTTCATCTAAAAAGATCCTCTTTTCTTTGGTATCTACCAAAAGAATCTTTCCAGGATGAAGACGTTCTTTCTTTACAATATGTGCCTCGTCTAATTCCAGTACACCTACTTCTGAGGAAAGAATCAAACGATTGTCATCCATAATGTAATATCTTGAAGGACGAAGTCCGTTACGATCAAGGATAGCTCCCATAACATCACCATCAGAAAACAGGATAGAAGCAGGACCATCCCAAGGTTCCATCATAGTTGCATAATACTGATAGAAATCTCTTTCTTCCCTGGTCAAAGTTTCATTATGTGCCCATGGTTCTGGGAGCATAATTGTCATAGCAAGTGGAAGATCAAGTCCACTCATAACTAAAAATTCCAAAGTATTATCAAGCATAGCAGAATCAGAACCACTCTGAGAAATCACTGGAAGAACAGTAGTCATATCTTCTTCAGAAAACTTACCAGTATGCATGGTTTCTTCACGGGCTAACATCTTATCTGCATTACCTTTAATGGTATTGATTTCACCGTTGTGAACAATAAAACGGTTTGGATGAGCTCGATTCCAGCTTGGCATGGTATTTGTTGAGAATCTTGAGTGAACCATGGCAATTGCTGACTCATAATCTTTATCCATTAAATCTGTAAAGAAGGTACGAAGCTGTCCGACCAAAAACATTCCCTTGTATACAATAGTTCTGCAGGAAAGAGAAGGAACATAGGTAGTAGCACTACTTTGTTCAAACTCTCTTCGAATTACATAGAGCTTTCGATCAAAGTCAATATCTTTTTCAATATCTTGTGGTCTTTCAATAAAGGCCTGAACAATATGGGGCATACATTCTCTGGCACGAGTTCCTAATACCTCAGGTGCAGATGCAACCTCTCTCCATGCAATAAAATTAAGTCCAGCTTTTCGAACAATAATCTCAAACATGGATTTTGACTGTCTCATATCCAAGTCATTTTGTGGGAAGAAAAACATACCCACACCATATTTTCTTTCCTTTGGAAGGTCTACTCCTTGTTTTTTCATTTCCTTCACAAAGAACTTGTGAGGAATCTGAGTTAAAATACCTACTCCATCACCAGTTTCTCCGTCAGCATCTTTTCCTGCACGATGTTCTAACTTTTCCACGATAGAAAGGGCATCATCTACCAAGCTATGGCTTTTTCTTCCTTCAATGTCGATAATGGCTCCGATACCACAGTTATCGTGTTCAAATGCGTCATTATACAGTCCTTGCCTGCGCACCAAGTCCCTCTTGGTTTCCATGTTTTCGTCCTCCTTTTTCTTTTCCATACACAAAAAAAAGGCGTCTAAGGTCCTAAGACCAAAGACGCCCTTGTCTCAATCAATATCATATAGAATGTCATCATTGACTTTTCCATTCTACTATTGATGAGATAAGTCTGTCAAGAAATTTATTACTCTACGTCCTGCAACGCTTCGTAATTTTCTTCACCTGTTCTAATTTTAACTACCTTGCTAACTGGATATACAAAGATCTTTCCATCTCCAATCTTTCCTGTAAACAATGTCTTCTTTGCAGTTTCAATTACCTTATCTACAGGAATTGCAGAAACTACAACTTCAAGCTTAATCTTAGGAAGTAAGGTTAAATCCATTTCAACACCACGGTACATCTGACCAGCACCCTTTTGGATACCACATCCAGTTACCTGAGTTACAGTAATACCGGTTACACCAAGGTCATTTAATGCTTTTTTGATCTTATCGTATCTAGATAATTTTGTAATGATAACTACTTTATAAATACCAGAATCTAAAGAAGTATTCTTTACTGTTTCTGCCATATTCTCTACAGGAACGGAAGCTCGACGAGCAGCTTCTGTAGCTGATTCATATTCGCTAATACCAAGGGAAGTATTTTCATTTGCTACCATTGCACCAGTTGACATATCTACAATTGAAAATCCGCCGTATGCAGAAGCAAGACCATGTTCCATCACATCAAGACCTTCAATTTCTTCTTCTTCAGAAACACGAAGACCCAAAATTGCTTTAATTGCACCAAAGACAACAATCATTGTAACTGCAGTCCAGCCTGCAACTGTTAAAACTCCTAAACACTGAATACCAAGAAGTGAGAGGCCACCGCCATAGAAAAGACCTGTCATAGTATCATTTCCAGGAGCTGTTGTTGTAGCAAATAAACCAACTGCAACTGTTCCCCATACACCGTTAATCATATGTACTGCAACAGCACCAACAGGATCATCAATTCTTAATTTATAATCTAAGAACCAAACACCAAAGCAAACCAAAAGACCTGCAACTAAACCAATAATAAGTGCACCAAGTGCATCTGTTACATCACAACCTGCTGTAATTGCTACAAGTCCGGCTAAAGAAGCATTTAAACACATAGATACATCAGGTTTACCATAGCGAAGCCATGTGAAAATTAAGCAGGCAACTGTTGCTACAGAAGGAGCAATGGTAGTTGTTACAAATACAGAAGCTAACTGATCCGTAGAAGTACAAGCAGCACCGTTGAATCCATACCAACCAAGCCAAAGAATAAATACACCAAGAGCACCAATTACAATGTTATGACCTGGGAAAGCATTTACCTTTGTAATCTTTCCTGCTTTGTCTTTTTCAAATTTACCAATTCTTGCTCCAACCATCTTTGCACCGATTAAAGCAGCAATACCACCTACCATATGGATGGCACATGAACCTGCAAAATCATGGAAGCCAAGGTTTGATAACCAGCCGCCACCCCAAATCCAGTGAGCTTCAATTGGATAAATCAAACCAGAAATCACTGCTGAATATACGCAGTAGCTTAAGAACTTTGTACGCTCTGCCATGGCACCAGAAACGATAGTAGCAGTGGTAGCACAGAATACTAAGTTAAAAATAAAGTTTGACCAGTCAAAGTTTGCGTAATTTGTAATAATATCAAGTCCAGGTTTACCAATAAATCCAAGGAAATCTTCTCCTAGTAAAAGGCCAAAACCAATAATGATAAACATTACACAACCAATACAAAAGTCCATTAAGTTTTTCATTAAAATATTACCGGCATTCTTTGCTCTAGAGAATCCTGCTTCTACCATTGCAAATCCTGCCTGCATCCAGAACACCAATGCTGCTCCGATTAAAAACCAGACGGCAAACACCTGACCGTCTACATAACTCATAATTTCTTCACTCATACTTTATCCTCCTCGTATGTTATATAAAAAAATAACATCCCCTAAAGTGCGAAACCACGCCTTTGTGGGATGTTATTATTTTTTGTTTGTAATCTTTTTTCTATAGGATTTTAGTAAACACTAAATAGGAGTTTTCCATAGCTTGGAACTGGCCAGCAGTCTTCACAAGTTAAGAGTTCCGCTTCATCCACATAACTTCTTAATTCTTCCATCTTCGGAAGAACACAGTCTCTGATGGATTCAGAAGTCTTAATAATATCCTCAAAATCTCCTAAATTCTTAAGTTCTACTTCTAATTCGCTAACCTTCTCTAAAATTACATCTGTAAGTTCAGATAAACGTTCCATTGTTGTTAACTCATAGTTACATTTTACCTTTGAGCTAACAGACTTCATAAGAGAAGTAGTCTTTGCTAAGCGATACATATAACCTTCTAATGCTGGAAGATAATCCTTCTTCACCATGTCTACCATGGTATGTCCTTCAATATTTACTGTCTTGCAGTAGTTCTCTAACATGATTTCACATCTCGAATGTAACTCTGTTTCAGTAAATACCTTATGTTCCATAAGCATTTTCATATTCTGTTCATCTAAAAGGTGAGGC
>JAIKXK010000114.1 GCA_024684155.1 Lachnospiraceae bacterium
ACTCACACGGTTTTTTATAATACCTCTTTTCTTGACAAATGTAAAGGTTAAACTTTTTTTCAAAATAACATACACATCGCATCCCTATTTGAGGAAAAAGTATTCACAAATCATTCACAGAATTTCTATTTTTTCGACACATTCCCTTGGTACTATATAACCATCAAATGAAACACGTACTACCAAGTTTCAGATGATAATATAAATTTTTTTCATATTACTCTCCCCTTGAACACCAACCAGGCACGGTTGGTGTTTTTTATTCTTCAGTTTCTGCACTAGTCTCTTTAAAGTCTATTACAACATCATAATCACTATCCACTGCTTTTATTACTGGCTCATAAACCTGTTTTACCATTTCTTTTGCTGCATCATCTGCTTCCTGTCCGTTGGCTGTAGTATCTAATTTTTCCTGCAATCTATTTTGCAATTCTTTTTGAATATCCACGTAATCATTAATCGTAATTTTAAGATTTGTAAAAACCAGGGTACCCTTGTCTGCATCATCAAATGTAATTCTATTCGGATCTATCTCTATGCTATCTAACTTTGGATGTGGAACATAAATAGTAATAAGCTTTTTTTCTTTGTCCTCTACAATATCTTCTTTTGTTACTTCCTCAAGATTCACTACAAAAGACCCTTCGGCTTCATAATACACAGTTTGATTCTGTTTTAGCATATCTACATCAATGGCCTCAAAAACTCTATCTTCTATTGTGTAATTCACTTTAGCAATTTGTTTAAATACAATTAACTTTCTTTGTTCCTCTATTGGAGATAAAATCACCTCAGAAAAAGATACCCTCATACCCCCATCTTCCGTTATAAAGGAGTTTAAATCTAACTTTTCAATACCACTTTCATTTTTCTTTTCTTTTTTATATTCAGCATGCTTGTCATAGAACATAACTACTACCAAAATAATTGCTATACCAACGACTACACAAGCAATTCCAAGCAACCTATTCTGCTTCATGTTCACTCTCCTTATCCAATACATTCTGCATAACTGCTTTACTCTTTTCAATCAAATCTAACATTTGCTCTTTTGTCTTATCCGATGCCTCACGGAAACTATCAAACTGAAGCAATTGATTTAAAATCCATACTAATACCACAAATGTCAAAAGAGGAATTACAAGACTTCCAACTATTAGAATTGCTATCCCCATAATAAAATTTTTAATAATTAGTTTTATTTGTTCCAATAAATCGCTGGCATTTTTTATCACGTTCTGAAATGCATCAGATAAAGTATCAAATACATTTTTCGACGTAGTACTATTACTCTCATTCTTTGTATGATTTAGATTAAATTTTTCTACCTGTGCTATTGTATTTTCTAAATCCTCGATTCCCTGAGCTGTTACACTGCCAGAGATTCTTGTTCCAATAGGAACCACAACTACAATAGCGATTGAAATAATCAATAATTTCGTAGCAATTGTTTTTATTATTTTCTTTCTAGTTATCATTGTTAACACAAATAAGCCACATAACAATGGCACACAATAAGTAAAGACAAATGAAAGCCCTTGATTCAGCAATATTTTTTCAAAAATAATAATTGCTATGATAGCCACACAATATTTCGACATATCTGCCAGAGTATTTCCCATCGGAGTTGCATAATCGTCCGGTAATAGTGTTATGATTACGGACACTCCAATTGCAGCCATAGACAAATTCATTGCCACCTCTTGAGTTTCATCTAAACTTTCTTCTGCTTCCTTAAAAACAGGAATCTTATTTACCCTGTCAGCTACCACTAAAATAGATATCAGCGATATTAATATCGCTACCAATATTGCTAATAAAGTTTTCAAATTATTTTTATTAAACATACTGCTCTCCTATTCAATTGTTTTTGCGTAATTTTTTCAGAAATGAATTAAAGATGCTCTCCCCATCTTCAATAAATACATTCTACGCCTTAACACAAAACTTTTCATTATTTTTACGATTTATAATTCACATTTTCTTCACAAAAACCTTTAACTTCACTTAAGGTTCCCCGTGTATTATAAAACCATCAAATGAAACACTCCTCAAACAACAAGTTTCAGATGATAATAAATTTTTTTCATATTACTCTCCCCTTAACACCAACCAGCACGGTTGGTGTTTTTATTTATCTTCCTTTATTTCTTTTATAATTTGTCTAACCCTTCGCTCTGATAATCCCACAACTCTTGCTATTTCAGCTGCTGACATTTCTCTCCAATTTTCTTCAATAAATTCTTTTGTGTACTCCTTTGAAAGTAACTTTTGCGGGAACGTTACACTCATGCCCGAGAAGTGTTTCCAGATTTTGTTCACTGCTACATCTCCAAGGATCTCAGCAATCTCTTTATATATCCCTGCGTAACGTTCAGGATTACTTTTCAAATTTTCCACCTCCACTTCGTTCGATATTATTAATTCTATTCCTTCTTTTTTGAAAATGTCCTCTGTAGTTTTCATATGAAATTTACACAGTATTTTTCCTTTACTGTGTTTCCTCCTTTCATTACAGAGTTCATTTTTTTCGCGAATAAAAAAGAGCCATTACTGGCTCTTTCTTTTAAATCAATATCCCTTCAAAGTGATCCATTTCATGTTTACCCATCTTTTTTACCATCACTCTAAATCCCTACAAAGTTCATTGTTGATTTCTTTTACTTTATCTCTTCTTCGTACGTACTTGTCTGCAGTCAAAGGATCTGTGTGCATCCAGGTCTTTACGATTTCCATGGCAATCATCTCGCCAATTAACTTTCCACCAAGACATAAAACATTGGCATCATTATGTTCTCTGGATAACTGGGCACAGAAAGGATCCTGGCATACACAGGCATAGATGCCGCTTACCTTATTTGCAATCATGGCGCTTCCATAACCAACACCATCCACAAATATTCCTCTGTCACATTCGCCTCGTCCAACTGCTAATGCTGCAGGATATACAAAATCTGAAAGGTCACAGGAT
>JAIKXK010000138.1 GCA_024684155.1 Lachnospiraceae bacterium
GGATGCATATCTTTGATAACACCAGAGTTCGTCATATTTTAAAGGATAGCAAAGGAAATCTGTGGTTTAGTACCTATGGAGAAATTGGATTGGTGTTCATGGGTGCAGATGGAAGTGTTTTAAATTTCAACAATGATAACAGCAATATTTTAGGAACAAGATTTCGTTTTTCAAAAGAGTTATCAGATGGTCGTATTATGGTGGCCTCTTCAGATGGAATCAGCTTTTTTGAAGGAACAACCATTACAAAAACCCTAGGGGTAAAAGATGGAATTATGGTACCTAAAATTTTATCAGCTGCAGAAGATGATGCTGGAACGCTCTGGCTAGGTACAGACGGGGATGGAGTTTATGCCATCGAACAAGATGAAGTGGTGACTCATTTTGGAAAGGAAGATGGCCTTACTTCCGAGGTGGTGTTAAAAATTGTGGACTGTGATGATGGACTAATTTATGTGGCAAGTAATGGCTTGTATTTCCATTCTACAGATGGAACCATTCGTCAGTTGGAAAACTTCCCTTATACAAATAACTACGATATTTACTTAGATGACGAAGGCGTAGCCTATGTAAGTTCCAGCGCAGGAATTTATGTAGTGAAGCTGGAGGATTTGTTAGAGGATAGTGGTGACTATGCCTATTCTCTTTTAAATAATAACAGAGGTCTTACTACCACTTTAACTGCCAATGCCTGGAATGCAGTAGAGGGAAATGAGTTGTATCTTTGCTGCACCGATGGAGTTCAGATCTTAGATATGTCTGCTTATGGTGAGTTTGATGCCCACTATCAGATTGTTTTACAAAGTATTACAAGAGATGGGGAAGAAATTGCTTTAACAGATGGAGTTTATACCATTCCTTCTGGAATTGGACAGATTGAAATTACCCCGGCAATTCTAAACTACACTCTTTCGGATCCTTTGGTAAAAATGGAATTAGAAGGAGTGGATCGAAAGGCTGTAATCAGGAGACAGTCTGATCTTGGCAGTTTATATTATGCTTCCTTCCCTAGTGGAGATTATTCCTTAAATATTCAGGTGTTAGATGAGGACGGAGTTACCGTAAATAAAAAAATGGTATTTTTGATACACAAGGATGCCAAGCTTTATGAACAAACCTATTACAAGTTTTATTTGCTGTTTAATGTTGGTATACTTCTTGCCTTTATTACCTGGTTGGTAGCAAAAATGGGAAATATGGCTGTTATTAATCGACAGTATGATGAAATTAGAGAAGCAAAAGAAGATGCAGAGTATGCAAACCAGGCAAAGTCAAGATTTTTGGCACAGATGTCTCATGAGATTCGCACTCCTATTAATGCAGTACTTGGAATGGATGAAATGATACTTCGTGAAACAAAAGAAGTGGATACAAGAGGGTATGCAAAGGATATTTATAATGCGGGACAAACCCTGCTTTCTTTGATAAATGATATTCTGGATTCCTCAAAGATTGAATCAGGAAAAATGGATATTGTTCCTGTGGAATATGAACTTGCTATTTTGATTCACGATTTGGTAAATATGATTTCTCAGCGTGCTCAGGCAAAGGATTTACGATTGGAAGTAGAAGTAGACTCTACCTTGCCTAGGGTGCTCTTTGGAGATGACGTACGAATCAGACAGGTCATTACCAATATTCTTACCAATGCGGTGAAGTATACTATGACCGGTTCTGTCTGGCTTCGCGTAAAGGGCGAGCGAATGGGAGATAAACTGATTCTTCGTGTGGAAGTAGAGGATACAGGAATAGGCATCAAAGAAGAGGACATGCCGAAACTTTTCCAGGAATACCAAAGAATTGAAGAGGGCAGAAACCGTAAGATTGAAGGAACAGGACTTGGAATGAATATTACAATACAGCTCCTTCACCTTATGGGATCCGAATTAGAGGTTACCAGTGTATATGGAAAAGGTTCAAAATTTTACTTTGACTTAGAACAGGAAATTATTGATAGCGCACCTATGGGCAACTATAAAAAGGCCTCTAAGGTAGACGATAAATTTATGTCAGGTCAGGACGACTTTATTGCAGAAGAAGCAAAGGTCTTGGTGGTAGACGACAATGCCATGAATCGAAAAGTATTTCGAAGTCTGCTTCGTCCAACGAAGGTATTAGTGAGTGAAGCAGCCAGTGGAAAAGAAGCTCTGGCCTTTGTAGAGAGAGAAAAATTCAACATTATTTTTATGGATCATATGATGCCGGAAATGGATGGCGTGGAGACCATGAAACGTATGCGAAAGATGGAGTGCTGTGATGGAGTTCCTATTTATGTATTAACAGCTAATGCGGTAACAGGGGCAAAGGATGAATATATGGCCATGGG
>JAIKXK010000170.1 GCA_024684155.1 Lachnospiraceae bacterium
CATTGAAAGCATCGAAGCCCTGTTAGGTTTTTCAAACCACACCCATTTTTATAAAATATTTAAAAATACCTACGAGATGACTCCCGCTGCCTATCGTCGCAAGCATTCCGCTTCTCATTAATCGAAAAAAACCTGTGAGATGATTTCTCACAGGTTTTCTTATTGGTAAATAAAAATATCTATTATCGTTTATTCGATCTTCTCCAAATCTTTTGTGCTTCTGCTTCTTTAATCAACTGATCTCTAAAATCAGGATGAGCAATAGAAATTAACTTCTCTGCTCTTTCCCATGCAGATGCACCCTTTAAATTTACCATACCATATTCTGTTACCACATAGTGAGTCTGAGGTCTTGTATCTGTAACAATAGAACCTGTTGCTAAGGTTGGACGAATACGGGAATTTAGAGTACCATCTTTTGCTTTGAAGGTAGAGGATAAGCAGATAAAACTCTTTCCACCATTAGATGCATACGCACCCATAACAAAGTCCATCTGACCACCTGCACCGGAAATCTGTTTTGTTCCAGCTGACTCTGCATTTACCTGTCCATATAAATCAATATCTACTGCGTTATTAATAGAAATAAAGTTATCAATCTTTGAAACAACACGAACATCGTTAGTATAGTCTACCGGAGCTGACATACACTGTGGGTTGTCATCTAAATAATCATATAACTTCTTTGTACCTGCACCGAAGGCATACGCCTGACGGAAACGATCAATACTCTTTTTCGCACCAGTAATCTTTCCGGCTTTTGCAATATCTACAAAGGCGTCTACATACATTTCTGTATGAACACCTAAATCCTTCAAATCAGACTGTGCAATTAAAGAACCAACTGCATTTGGCATTCCACCAATACCAAGCTGTAAACAAGCACCATTTGGAATCTCATTTACAATCATCTCTGCAACTTTTTTATCAACATCCGTAGCTGGACCGCCAGCAGGAAGTTCAAAGATAGGCTGATTGTCCCCTTCTACAATAGCCTCAACCTGTGAAATATGAATTTCTGATTCAAAACCACCAAGACAACGAGGCATATTTTCATTTACTTCTACAATAATATGTTTTGCACCTTCACAGGCTGCCATTAAATGAGAAGCAGAAGGTCCAAAGTTAAAGTAACCATGCTTGTCCATTGGAGCCACCTGCATCATTACTACATCAGAAGGTTCAATGGAAGTACGATAATACTTTGGAAGTTCAGAATAACGAATTGGTGCATAGTAAGCCACACCCATTGCAATCATCTTTCTCTCCACTCCAGACATATGCCAGGAGTTCCAGCAGAAATGTTCCCCTGCATCCTCACGTTCAAAAATAGCTGGCACATGGAATAAAATTCCACCACGCACCTTTACATCTCTTAACTCATCGGTACGCTTTGCCAATGCCTTATCCAACGCTTCCGGTGTATTGACACACCATGCATAATCTACCCAGTCTCCAGACTGAACCACTTTTACAGCCTCATCTGCGGTAGTTAGTTTCTTTTGATATTCCTCTTCAAAACCCATGTTACGCCTCCTATATATTTTCATAATAAAAAAGTACTATGTTTTCGTGTATTTTAAGTTTGTTAAAAAATAAACACAGTAAGAGCATAGCACCTTTTACCTCATATTTCAAGATGTGAGTACAGCCTCATACCCCTTACTCATCTTTCGTTTTTATTATTCTTCCGGTAACTTCCAGGCTCCTGCCTCTGTTAAATAATGAGCAGATAGTTCTCCCTGTCCAAGTTTTTCATAACAGTCAGATAAAGATACCATAGTTGCTTTTCCCTGACTATTAATATCTAAAGAAGATTCCGTCTCATGGATAGCATTGTAATACCATAGGGCTGCCTCAGAATAATCCTCTTTTGTAAAATAAAAATCTCCTAGTTCCTTACAAATTTCAGAATTTGGTGTTACAGAAACAACCTTCATGGCATACTTCATAAAGTTTGTAGTATTTCCTAGAAGTCGCTCTGCTCTTGCAATGACGGTACAAAAATCAAGAAACATTTCATTATCAAGAGTCTCCTGATTCATTACGGATTTAAAGATTTTTTCTCCTTTCGATAAATCTTCTACTGTTCCCCATTTATATAACTCTCTTGCATACATTTCATATAAACGTTTTGAAAGTTTTCCCTCTGTATCATAGGAAAGTTCAAAAATACGAAAATCCCTTTTGGAATGATTTCCTTCTGGCATATGGAAAATCTCAATGTCGGAGTCAAACACTACTGGCTCCGTTCGAACTGTTTCATGAATGGGATCAATCCACTGGAAAGTACGAAGTCTCTTAAAAAGTTTTGGACGATATTCTTTTTTCGCATTTAATACGGTCTGTGTTCCCTTTTCCACATACCACATCTGAACAATTTCAACTTCTGACATCAGTACGGATTTTAGATTTAGGAAACGACGTCGATTCTCTTCATCTAATATCTCATCTGCATCTGCAGAATAAATATAATCACAAACAGCATGTTTAAAGGCAAAATTTCTAGCCAGAGAAAAATCATCTACCCAGGGGAAATCATAAATCTTGTCTGTATACTTTTTTGCTACTTCCTTTGTACGATCCGTTGATCCAGTATCCACAATAATAATTTCATCCATTAAATCTGCCATAGATGAAAGGCAACGATCTAATACCTTCTCTTCATTTTTTACAATCATACATAAACTGACTGTTACCATATGCTTCCCTCACTTATTCCTAAATTCTCCAGGAATTTCCTTACTCAATACAAAACATTTCCTTATCGATTTGGATACTGTTCCTCTGTAAATTTTCTTAATACCGGAATGGCACGTTCTACTTTTTTTGTATCAATACAGTATGCCATTCGAAAATGTCCAGGTGCTCCAAAATTATCTGCAGGAACTAAAATCAAATCATATTCTTTTGCCTTGTTACAAAAGGCTACAGCATCTTCTTCTAAAGCCTTTGGGAAAATATAAAATGTTCCCCCTGGTCGAACCACCTCATAACCAAGTTCAACTAAAGCATCATATAAAAGATTCATATTGGTTTCATAAACCGAAATATCAGAAGTCTCATCAATCACTTTTGCTACCGCAAGCTGTGGTGTTGCCGCAGGACAGTTATGACCAATTCCACGACTAATCTGACCACACATAACAGCTAAAATATCTGCATCCTTTGCCTTTGGATTCACTGCTACATATCCAATTCGCTCACCAGGAAGTGATAAACTCTTTGAAAAAGAATAGCAGGAAATTGTATTGTCATAATACTTACTTGGATATGCAAATTTCTTTTTATCAAAAATAATCTCTCGATAAGGCTCATCTGAAATAATAAAAATCTCATGTCCATACTGAGCTTCTTTTGCCTCTAAAAACATAGCCAATCTTTGTAATGTATCCTCAGAATACACTACTCCAGATGGGTTGTTTGGTGTATTAATAAGTACTGCCATAACCTTTTCATTCATCATTTCTTCAAAGGCCTTAAAATTAATCTGAAAATCCTCTAATCGTGGTGGAACTACCTTTAATACTGCACCACTATCATTAATATAGGGATTATATTCAGGGAAAAATGGAGCAAAGGTAATCACCTCATCTCCAGGCTGTGTCACAAGTCGCACTGCATGAGCAATGGCACCTGCCGCACCAGAAGTCATAAAAATATGCTTTGTTTCATATGGTAGTCCAAATCGTCTTTTTAAACTCTTTGCTACAGTTTCTCTAACAGAAGTATTTCCCAGTGACGGACTATAGCCATGAATCTGCATAGGATCCAGATTTTCATGCATTTCTATTACTGC
>JAIKXK010000237.1 GCA_024684155.1 Lachnospiraceae bacterium
TATAATAACCTATCGCCCAGTTTCTTAAAGTCATCAACTGATTTACTGCGCCTTTTGCAGCATTTCCAGCCTTAACATTTATATCTTTTATATCATCTGCAAGTATAGCAAACGTCTTCTCTTTTGCCATTTTACACCTCAACTTCATGCATATCTAAAATATAATGTCTTCTATCTAATTAAACACCCTCTTCTCACATGCCCTGACCCATAAATATAATTACCATCAATCACATTCTGCAACCGCGTGTCCATATAAAAAAGAATTTCCATAAAAAACCTTTTAAGAGATTTTCTCCTCTGCCTGATCCACTTTAAACCAATGTTCACAATTTCTTCTACACTCAAGTGCAGGTGTTCTTTTTACCACTTCGCGTTTCGTTTTTCCGTCAACATAATGTTCTCTCCACTCAACTGGTTTATTATAATACTTCATTTTTCCGCCACATATAGGACATTTTTCTGGTTTAACCTTTTCTATCACTATCCTACGATCCATTCCATTAATTGCGTAATCAAAGGCAAGAGGAATTCTTATTTGTTTTTTTGTAATTCTCCTAAACCACAACGAAAAAACAAGTAACAGTAACGAAATAGTCATAAAATATACATAATAATTCATCTTAAAATTCGTCACTGTCCGAATATTCCCTTGAAATAGGCAGAATAAAATCTGTAAAATCTTTCCAAATGGTATAACACTAACCACTGTCAATATTGCACTTATCCAAGATAACACCGCCAATGTAAACGGACTTCTCCATACTGGCTCAGATGTATATCCAGCAGCTGTTGTCTGCTTTTTTTCTTCATTTAGGAAATTTATTATATCACCCCCAGCAACCTGTGCCGGTCCATGAAAAATTACTTTTCCATTAAAATTATTTTGTTTACTATCTTTTTTCATAATTCACCTCAGTTTCTCTTTCATTTTTAACGATAGAACCCATTCCAATAATTATCATTTTAAAGCCTCTATATATCCCAACAATCTTTCTTTTTGCGATTTCTTAAGGCTTTCCATTTCAATCAAAAGATCATACTCCTTTGTGCCTTTTGTAACCACTCGATAATCCAACTCCTCTACAGATTGAACCGTGTCCTGCAACAATTCGTATGGTGTTATATTTAACACTTTGCATATAATCATTATTTTATCTGCAGACGGATTCGTTTTTTTTTCGTTTCCAATCACTAATAGTACTTTGCGCAATACCTGTAGCTTTCGAAAAATCTGTCTGCGCAATCTCACGTTCTTCCATTAGTTTAAAAATGCGTTCACTAATAGTCATTTTTATCTCCCAAATCACTTTTTTCGTATTAACATATACTTTTCGTATATACGGATTATATTCTTATAAGCTAGTACTGTCAATAGAATTATTCGTTGTCATCACTTCTCTCCGCATCCAATCTCTCTGCCATATTCTCCTGCACACCCGGAAACATATGAGCATAGTAATATGTAACCCGCTCACTTTTATGCCCCACTCTTTTTGCTATTTCGAAGGCGGTGTATCCCATATGAATAAGAAGAGATACATGGCTGTGTCTCAAATCATGCAAACGTATATCTTTTACTCCCGATATTTGAATTCCCTTTTTCAGTTCTTTATATAATCTTTGTCTTGCATACGGAAACAACCTTTCACCATCATTTAATTGACCTACATATTCTTTCAACTGTTTGCATAAGGACACCGGAACAGTTACAGTTCTTATTCCATTTATCGTTTTAGGCTTTGTAATAACCTCTGCTCCATTGATTATCTGAAAAGATTTTGTAATTGATACTGTATGGTGTACAAAATCAAAATCCGATTCCGTCAACGCCAATACTTCTCCTGTTCGAAGCCCGCACCAATAAAGGATTTCCATAGTATTTATTATTTTCCTTCATGCATTCTATAAATTTTAAATACTCTTCCTTTGTCCAATAGTTCACTTCGTTCGCTCGAACAATTCCTATTGGCCCTGCCTTTTTAACCGGATTACCGTTTAGATCATAATATCGTACCGCATGGTTAAATATAGCGCTCAGTTGCGATTGTATCGTCTTTAGATAAGTACCGGAAAGTTCATTTCCTTTTTTATTATGCATTTCAAGCAACTCGTTTTGCCATTTTAGAATATCCAAGGGTTT
>JAIKXK010000245.1 GCA_024684155.1 Lachnospiraceae bacterium
TCTTTCTTCCCTTAGCACGACGTGATGCTAAAACTTTTCTTCCGCCTGCTGTACTCATTCTCTTACGGAATCCGTGAACCTTAGAACGAGATCTTTTCTTTGGCTGAAATGTCATCTTCATAAATCCTACACCTCCTTATCCTGTGAAATAAATTTCGAAATTTACTTCGCATAAAATTACGCGAATGCTTTTTTATTATATCAGAAAAACCTCTAAAGTCAATAAAAATAAGGTTTTAAGCCATATATTAGACCTATCAACGAAAAATCCACAACATATCAACCAGGTAATATTTTCTACCACAATATGTGGATAACATATTATTTTTATGTAAATAAATTCTTTATAACTTTTTAAAAAGCCCTATTTGTCTTATTTCCATCATATTAAAATTATATACAAAATTATCCACAAAAATGTGGATAACTACATTTCATTTTTACTTTTCATTTTCGTCTGTTAATAAAAAAATGGCTTATTTTCAACAGTTAATAACTCTTTTCTGGATTTTTATTTTTGTTGATAAAATAGCCCATTTCGTATATTATATTAGATGGATGTTTGCAAATAATTTAAGGAGTTTCTTCCTTATTATATATATCATTTGAAAGGTAACACGAAAACTTATGGAACAGCTGAAAGCACTTTGGCCTGAAATCCTTCAATCTTTGAAGGAAGACTTCAATGTACAGGACATTACTTTTGACACATTTTTAAAACCATTACAAATTCATTCCGTAGAAGGTACGGATCTTTATATTCTTTATCCGGATGATTCAAATTCCGTTGCATTGAACTTTATAAATAATCGCTACTCTCAACCAATCATGGTAAAGATTGCAGAATTTACCAATGTTCAATACACAATTCATATGATTTTACCAAAAGATGTGAAGGGAAATCCTGATACTAACTTAGATATTCCTTCAAATGCTCCTGATTATACAAAAAGTAACAACTATATTCATTCAAATTTAAAACCAAAATTTACTTTTGATACCTTTGTAGTAGGAGAAAATAACCGATTTGCTCAAAATGCTTCCCTTGCTGTAGCAGAAACTTCTGGTGAAGCATATAATCCTCTTTACATTCATGGTGGTCCAGGTCTTGGAAAGACACACCTTATGCATGCAATTGGAAACTACATTATAAAAGAAAACTCAGATAAACAGGTCTTATATGTCACATCTGAGGAATACACTAACGAAGTAATTGAAGCTATTCGTAATTCTTCAAGCAATGCTTCTGTTATGACTAAACTTCGGGAAAAATATAGAAATGTTGATGTACTGATGATTGATGATATTCAGTTCATTATTAATAAACCAAGTACCCAGGATGAGTTTTTCCACACCTTTAATTATTTACATGATGCCGGAAAACAGATTGTTATTACATCGGATCGTCCACCAAAGGAACTTGAAACCTTGGATATGAGATTTAGAACACGATTTGAGATGGGACTTATGGTAGAAATTACCTATCCGAACTACGAAACTCGTGTTGCCATTCTTAGAAAAAAATCAGAAGAACGTAACGTTCATTTTGATGATGAGATTTTAAATTATATTGCTTCTAATATTCACTCAAACGTCAGAGAAATTGAAGGAGCTTTAAATAAACTAATTGCCTACTCTACTTTAGAAAAAACAGAAATTACAATTGAAATAGCTGAAAGAGAATTACAAAATATTATTTCTCCTGAAAAACCAAGAGAAATTACTCCACAGTTAATTATTGAAGTAGTTGCAGAACATTACAATATTTCTGTAGATCAAATGATTTCAAAGAATCGTTCTGCTAATATTTCAAGACCAAGACAAATTGCAATGTTTTTATGTCGTCAAATGGTTGATACTCCTCTTGATGCCATTGGAACACTACTTGGAGGAAGAGATCATACTACAATTATTCACGGAACTAAAAAAATCCAGAATGAGTATGACGAAAATCCTGAAGTAAAAAAAGAAATTGATTCTATTAAAAAGAAAATCAATCCAAATTAACAAGTTATTCACATTTTATTCAAAACTTATTAAAAACAGTGTGAAAAAAATGTGAAAAACGAAATGACCAAACAGAATAAGAAAAAGTTATTCTACTGAATTCAGAATAAACTAACAGTGTTAAAAACAGTTTCCAAATAATAACTTTTTACCTGAAAGCCTTGAAAATACTGGATTTTTTTAGATATCAACTTTTTCACAACCCTTAATAATAATAAGATTATAAATATATATGATAGATAGATGGAAAGGAGCCTCTTAAAAATGAAAATCACTTGTTCACAAAGCGAATTGGCAAAAGGCATAAATATTGTATCAAAGGCAGTTCCTACCAGAACTACAATGGCTATTTTAGAATGTATCCTTATTGATGCTACTTCTAATGAAATCAAACTCACTGCTAATGATATGGAAATTGGAATTGAATCAATTATTGAAGGTGAGATTGAAGAAAAAGGTATTATTGCATTAGATGCAAAGCTATTTGCTGAAGAGGTTCGTAAATGTCCTCCTGTTGATGTAACTATTGAAAGTGATGATAACTATAAAACAGTAATTCGTGCTGGTGAACTTAGTTATGACATTGTTGGAAAGCCAGGAGAAGATTTTTCAAAGATTCCAGTAATTCCAAGAAATGAACCAGTTATTATGTCCCAGTTTTCATTAAGAGAAGTAATCCGTCAGACAAGCTTTACCATTAATGAAGCAAATTCCAATAATAAAATGATGACTGGCGAATTAATTGAAATCACTGGTGATAATTTAAAAGCAGTTGCTCTTGATACTTCAAGAATTTCTATCAGAAATATGAAATTAAAAGAGTCTTATTCTGATAAAAAGGTAATTGTACCTGGAAAAACTTTAAATGAAATTGCAAAGATTGTTACTGGTGGAGCAGAAGATATGGTAGAAATCTTCTTTACCGATAACCATATTATCTTCGAATTTGAAAAAACTACTGTTGTATCAAGATTAATTGATGGTGAATTCTTTAAGATTGACCATATGTTCTCGAATGATTACGAAACAAAGATTCGTGTTAATAAAAAACAGCTTTTAGAAGGTATTGATCACTGTACTCCTATTTTGAATAACAGCGCAGAAAAGAAACCTTTCATTATGGATGTAAAAGATAATGATATGAATCTTCGTATTGCTGCAGTTGGTAATGGAATGAAAGACAAGGTATCCATTGAAAAAGATGGAAAAGATATTACCATCGGATTTAATCCAAAATTCTTTATTGATGCTCTTCGTGTCATTGATGAAGAAGAAGTTAACCTTTATATGGTAAATCATCGTTCCCCTTGTTTTATTAGAGATGAGGAAGATAGCTTTATTTATGTAATTCTTCCCGTAAATTTACAGGAATAATCACATGGAAGAAATAAAAATCAGAGAAGAAGACGAGTTTATTAAATTAGGCCAGTTGCTAAAAAAAGCAGCTATGGTTTCCTCCGGAGTGGAAGCAAAAATTGTAATCCAGGATGGAGAAGTTACAGTAAATGGAGAAGTTGATACAAGACGTGGTAGAAAATTATACGACGGCGATGTAGTTACTTTTAATGGCGAAACTGTAAAGGTGGTCAAATGATTATAAAATCATTGGAATTACAGAATTTTCGTAATTATGAAACCATGGAAATTCACTTTGATCCGGCCACAAATATTATATTTGGTGATAACGCTCAAGGAAAAACAAATATTTTAGAAGCCTGCTACTTAAGTGGAATTAGTAAATCTCATAAGGGTAGTCATGATAAAGATATGATTCGCTTCGGTGAAAAAGAAGCTCATATTAGAACTATTATTGAAAAAAAGGGAAGAGATTATCAAATTGATCTTCACCTTAGAAGAAATAAAACAAAGGGAATTGCTATTAATCAAATTCCCATAAAGAAGGCTACAGAATTATTTGGATATTTAAATATTATTTTCTTTTCCCCAGAGGATTTAAATATTATAAAAAACGGTCCTGGTGAAAGAAGAAGATTTATTGATGTAGAGCTTTGTCAGTTAGATAAAATCTATCTTAGTAATTTATCTAATTACAATAAGATTTTAAATAATAGAAATAAGCTTCTAAAAGACATTTACTTTAATCCATCTTTAAGAAGCACATTAGATGTGTGGGATGAACAGCTAATTTCCTATGGAAAAAAAATTATAAAAAGACGTCGCGAGTTCATTGATGAAATATCAGGAATTGTTCACGATATGCACTACAAGATTTCTGGAGAAAAGGAAGATTTACAGATTTCTTATGAACCGGATGTAGAGGACTTTTTATTTGTAGACGAACTTTTTAGAGTAAAAGAAAAGGATTTAAAGTTTGGAACCACTAGTGTTGGACCTCACAGAGATGACTTAAAGTTTACAATTTCCGGAGTAGATATTAGAAAGTTTGGGTCTCAAGGTCAACAAAGAACCTGTGCCCTATCTCTAAAACTATCTGAAATAAAAATTGTGGAAGATACTATATCGGATAAACCTGTGTTGTTATTAGATGATGTGTTGTCTGAACTTGATAGTACAAGACAAAATTATCTTTTAAATAGTTTATATGATACGCAAACCATTATTACATGTACGGGTTTGGATGATTTTGTAAAAAATAGATTTGAAATTAACAAAGTTTTTGAAGTTATTTCAGGAACAGTCACAGAAAGAAACGAATAATTTGGAGGACTTATGAGTCAGGAAAAAGCACCAGAATATGGAGCAGATCAAATTCAAATTTTAGAGGGACTAGAAGCAGTTCGTAAACGTCCTGGTATGTACATTGGTACCACTTCATTAAGAGGTTTGCACCATTTAGTATATGAAATTGTGGATAACGCTGTTGATGAAGCATTGGCAGGTTACTGTTCTCATATTATTACAACAATTAATGAGGATAATTCTATTACTGTTGAAGATGATGGACGTGGTATCCCAACAGGAATTAACTCAAAAGCAGGAATTCCTGCAGTAGAGGTAGTATTTACTGTACTTCATGCTGGTGGAAAGTTCGGTGGTGGCGGCTACAAGGTATCCGGAGGACTTCACGGTGTAGGTGCGTCTGTAGTTAATGCTCTCTCTGTCTGGTTGGAAGTTGAAATTTGTAGAGAAGGAAAAGTATTTCAGCAAAGATACGAACGTGGAAAAACCATGTATCCTCTAAAAGAAATTGGAACCTGTGATCCTGAAAAAACAGGAACAAAGGTTACATTCTTACCAGATCCTTTGATTTTTGAAGATACAGTTTATGATTTCAATACACTAAAGGTTCGTTTAAGAGAAACAGCTTTTCTTACAAAGAATCTTAAAATTACACTTCGTGATATGCGTGAAGAAGAGCCTTTAGAAAGAGTATTCCACTATGAAGGTGGTATTAAAGAGTTTGTTACTTACTTAAATAAGGGAAAATCTTCCTTATATCCTGAAGTAATTTATTGTGAAGGAACAAAAGATAATGTGTATGTGGAAGTTGCAATGCAACACAATGATGCATACAACGATTCTACTTTTTCTTTTGTAAATAATATTATTACTCCAGAAGGTGGTATGCATGTTGCAGGATTTAGAGGTGCATTAACGAGAACCTTTAATGCTTATGCAAAAGAAAATAAAATCATCAAAGAAAATGATGAACCATTGTCTGGTGATGATATTCGTGAAGGCTTAACCGCAATTATTAGTATTAAGATTGAAGAACCACAGTTTGAAGGACAGACAAAGCAAAAACTTGGAAATACAGAAGCTCGTGGTGCTGTAGATTCTATTGTTTCAGAACAGCTTACCTACTTTTTGGAGCAAAATCCTCAGGTAGCAAAGATTATCTGTGAAAAGGCAGTGTTAGCTCAGCGAGCAAGAGAAGCTGCTCGTAAAGCTCGTGATTTAACAAGACGTAAATCACCATTGGATGGTAATTCACTTCCAGGAAAACTTGCAGATTGTTCTGATACCAATCCTGAAAACTGCGAAAT
>JAIKXK010000322.1 GCA_024684155.1 Lachnospiraceae bacterium
AGGTTTCGACAGGGATCTTGCAGCTGGTGAAGCGAGTCGTATGGTAATGCGTTAAATGGCCAAACTTAAATTTAAACGCTGAAGATAATTTAGCTTACGCTGCTTAATTTATAGCAGCAATCCGCCTTTTGCAACCGGTGGTAAAAGATACGGGTTTCATCATTAACCGGAAACGATAGCAGCAAAGCTTTGAGCTGTTAGGCGTATTATGAAGCTACTGACATGGTTGGGATGTTCGTTTCCTTGCCATGAAGGGAATTTTTAATAACGGACTACACTCGTAGAAGAACAGGGAATGGGTTTTTGGACGCGGGTTCGATTCCCGCCTAGTCCACTATCAGTCAAAATGAATTTATTTCATTTTGGCTTTTTTATTGCATAAAAATACAAAAATATTGCAATATATAGATATGTTTTCTGAAAAAAGTAGTATAATTGAGGAGCAAGATTTATTTTTATGGTATAAGAATCCATAATATGCACACTGACGAAGGTGAATTGTTCACGTTGTCTTTTGGCTTATACCATACATAATAATAGGGGAGGAAAAGGTTTTATGAGAACCACATTAAAATCCTTGGTATGGAAAATATCCAAGGTGACAGTTTCTATTTGTGTGTCATTGACTATGTTTTTAGGCATGGGAAGTGTAGGGTATTGCAGTGATGCAGTTCCGCTTTCCAATATGGCAAATTCTTTAAATGATTCTATTTCTGTAGATCCTACAGGATTACAGGAAGGATTTTCAGCAGTTCTTTACGATAACAGTAATGGTCTTCCAACATCAGAAGCAAATGCTATTACAGAAACAAGTGATGGCTTTATATGGATTGGCAGTTACGCTGGATTAATTCGATATGATGGTAATACCTTCGAACGATTAGATTCTACAGATGGATTAACCAGTGTAAAGTGCCTATATACAGATAGTAAAGATCGTCTGTGGATAGGCACTAATGATAATGGTGTAGCTGTAATGGAAAAAGGCGAATTGAAAAAGTGGGGGAAACTTGATGGGTTAAAGTCTGCTCATATTCGTTCTATTACAGAAGATGAAAATGGAATTATTTATATTGCTACTACCTGTGGTATTGCAACTATTGATAATGATTATAATCTTGGTTCTTTGGAGGATGGAATTTTATCAGAGGGTAACTTTAGAGAAATCAGGATGGGAGCAGATGGATATATCTATGGTACTACTGACTTAGGCGATCTTATTATGATGAAAGATGGTAAGTTGGCCAGCGTAATTACAGTGGAAGAAAGTCCTCTTCAGGGAGCTGGTGGATTTTTACCTGATCCGGAAGGAAATGGAATGATATATCAGGAAGCTGCGGATTTTAATCTTTATCGTGTAAACATGACTGATAATGAGCTTGAAGTTCTTGAAAAGATTGATATTAGTCCTTTGAAATATATCAGAACAATGGAATATATCGATGGTAAAATCTGGATAGGCGCAGGAAATGGTATTGGTGTAATTGAAAATGGAGAGTTTAGAGTTTTAGATAATTTGCCTATGGATAATAACGTGGATGACGTAATGACAGATTATCTTGGCAATCTTTGGTTTACATCTACTCGTCAGGGAGTAATGAAGGTAGTACCTAACCAGTTTTCAAATATTTTTGAACGATATGACCTTCCGGAAACAGTAGTAAATTCCACCTGTGTTAGTGATGATGGAAAACTTTTTGTTGCTACGGATGAAGGTCTTATTGTATTAGATGAAAATGGACCTTTATCATCACTTCCCCTTGAATCAGTAAAAACCGCTTCCGGTAATGAATTAGAAAATACAGATTTAATAGAAATGCTTACGAATATTCGTATACGTTCTGTTATTTCTGATAGTAAGAATCGAATTTGGATATCTACCTGGAGAGACTGCGGATTGCTTTGCTATGACCATGGAAATGTTACTGCATTTACTATGGAAGATGGAACCTTATCCGAAAACTTTAGAGGAATTAGTGAACAAGAGGATGGTTCTATTCTTGTGGCAGTCACAGGCGGAGTAAATGTAATCAAAGATGATACAGTTGTGGCTTCTTATGGAGAGGCAGATGGTATTGAAAATACAGAAAGTCTATGTGTAGAGGCTGGATTAAATGGTGACATTTTAGTTGGAAGTAACGGTGGTGGCTTATATATTGTAAATGAGTCTAAAACTACAAATGTTAATGTGGAAGATGGCTTGCCTTCCGATGTAGTTATGCGAATTAAGCGTGATGAAGAAAGGGATCTGGTATGGATCGTTACAAGTAGTGCTATTGCATATATGGATTCTGATTATAAGGTGACTACAGTAAGTAACTTCCCTTATCCTAACAATTTTGACTTATATGAGAACAGTCAGGGAGATTTATGGATTCTTAGTAGTGACGGCATTTATGTGGCATCCGTTGAGGATATGTTAGCTGATGAAACAGATAATTTGGTTCACTATACAAAGGCAAATGGGCTTCCCTGTATTGCTACAGCAAATTCTTACAGCGAATTAACTGAGGATGGAGATTTATACATTGCAGGCAGCACTGGTGTGGCAAAGGTAAATATTGAAGAGACTTTTGAGGATGTAAATGAATTAAACGCTATTGTTCCGTATTTAGAGGTGGATGGAAAAAGGGTTTACCCTGATGCTTCTGGAACATTTCAAATTCCATCCGATGCATTAAAACTTACAGTGCCAAGTTTTGTGCTAAATTACTCCCTAAGTGATCCTCAGGTAAGTTATGAACTGGAAGGCTTTGATAAAAAAAGTACCACAGTGTTAAGAAGTGAGTTAGCTCCTGTGGACTATACAAATCTAAGTGGAGGAACATATAGTTTTAATCTTAAAATCAAAGATACCTTAGGACGTGGAAATAAAGAGGTGTCTGTCCGAATTGTAAAGGAAAAGGCATTATATGAGCAGGTATGGTTTATTGTGGTACAAATCATTGCTATGCTTTTGATCATGGCTGCAATTTTAACCTTTATTTTCTCAAGAAAGGTACGTTCACTTGAAAAGAAACGTAAAGAAGCCCGCGAACTGTTTGAACAAACAGCAGAGGCTCTTTCAAGCGCAATTGACGCGAAAGATAAATATACCAATGGTCATTCACGACGGGTGGCAGATTATTCTCAGATGATTGCAAAGGAAGCTGGTATGTCAGAGGAAGACTGTGAAAAAGTTTATTTTGCAGCCCTATTGCATGATGTAGGAAAGATTGGTATTTCTCTTGATATTTTATCGAAGGAGACAAGGCTTACAGACGAGGAATTTGATAAAATCAAAGAACATCCTGTAATTGGTGGACAAATTCTTTCAAGTATTCATAGATCGCCATGGCTTAGCATTGGGGCTCGTTATCACCATGAACGCTATAATGGAAAGGGTTATCCAGAAGGCTTAAAGGGAGATGAAATTCCAAAGTTGGCTCGTATTATTGCTGTAGCGGATGCATATGATGCTATGACATCAAATCGAAGCTATCGTAATGCAATTCCACAACGACTTGTAAGAGAAGAGATTGTTAAGGGAATGGGCGGTCAGTTTGATCCTGAGTTTGCAAAGATTATGATCCGATTAATTGATCAGGATGAAGAATACAGCATGCAGGAAGAAAAGAACAAAGAAACCACTTGGGCAGACTCCTTTAGATGTGAATCTATTTATCATGAGTGTACACCTGGAGTAGCTATTTTAAATCATCCTACTCATATTAGTTTATGTTCACAGCAGGATGATGGAGTGGCAAAAGAAAATAGTTTGCCTACGTTAATTCTTTATGATTCTTTAGATGGAAAAGTGCATCCAGGAGAGGAAGAAAACAAAAACATTCTTTATTATGAGTACGCCAAAATTAGAATTGACGGAAAAATAGAAGAAGAACATGTTCGAAAGACGAAAGTAAGTGTTGGTGCTGCAGATCCAGAGTTTAAGACCTCTCGATATGGAGAGGAAATGGAAGGATATCATTACGAGGTTTGTGCTCTACGTTATAAAGATCATGCCATGATTAAAATTATGGATGAATATCAGACCATTACAGTTACCATTGCAATGCCGGATACCTCCAGATATCTTTATATTTCTATCGGTGGAGAAAATTGCGTTATTCATAATATTTTCGTTAATAATGAGGATGAGGTTGTAACGTCTGATTCGATTGAACGTATTGCTGAAGAAATCAGTTATATCAATGATCAGCCACAAGGAGATATTCCAAATGTTCAGGTAGATACCTGGTGTTCAGAGGTATCAAAAAGTATTGCAATTGAAAATGGATTGACTCTGAATTTCCACTCTATGAGTTTACCTACAGCTAGATTAGTTTGGCAGTGTCCATTTATTAAGGTATTTTCTTCAAGTGATGGGAATGAGACTTCAGAAGATTTCCATGAATACATGGTTTTAGTTATGGATGGAGAAAATCTTGACTATAAGGAATACGCAGAGTGTGAGGTGGATGTTGATCATAATTTGGATTTTGCAGAGTGGAATGAGTGGCTTGAGTGTAACAAACAAGGAATGGATTACAGTGTAAAGATTCATAGAGAGAATAATAAGATTGTTTTAGAAACACAGAATCATCTGTTTTCCATCCATGCACAGGCAACGATACATGAAAATCCAAAAGAGGTTTATATTTCGCTTACGGGAGATCAAACTGCAATTACAAATATTCATGTACTTAGAGAATAGATGTGATATGATATGCTATACAAATAAAGTGAATATGTATGAAAGAGGTATAGCAAATGGAACATGTTACATTTACACCCAGAGGTGTTTGTTCAAGACAGATTGATTTTGATTTGGAAGATGGAAAAGTTTACAACGTACGTTTTATTGGCGGATGTAATGGTAATTTAAAAGCTATTTCTAAATTAGTAGAAGGAAAAGAAGCAAGTGAAATTGCAAGTATTTTAAAGGGAAATGATTGCGGAGGAAGAAAAACTTCTTGTGCAGATCAGTTTTCTCGCGCTTTAGAAGAGTCTTTGGGTTAAGCCTATGGAAAAGAAAAGTGAGTTAGTTTTTATTGCAGATGGTGCAAAAATTATCGGTGATGTTACCCTTAATGAGGGCGTTAGTGTCTGGTACAATGCCGTCTTAAGAGGAGATGATCATCCTATAGTCATTGGGAAAAACACAAACATTCAGGACGGAGCTGTCCTGCATGTTGGAATGGGACATTCCTGTCTAATTGGTGAAAATGTATCGATTGGTCATGGAGCCATTGTACATGGATGCAGTGTTTCAGATAATACAGTTATTGGCATGGGGGCTATTATAATGAATGGTGCTAAGGTTGGAAAAAACTGTATTATAGGTGCCGGAGCCCTAGTTACAGAAGGTATGGAAATTCCTGATAATACAGTAGCAATTGGTGCTCCAGCAAAGAAACAACGTCCCATTACAAAGGATGAGTTAGAGCATAATATATGGAATTCCTTCCATTATGTAGAGCTTGCTTTTAAAAGTGAATAAGAAACATAGTATTGTGGCGTCTTAAGTTAGCTTGAGACGCCATATTTTGTAGGTGCCATTGATGTTATCATCAAAATATAGATGATTTTTTTAAACTATCGTGATATAATGTATTCGGTTTGTGGGTCGTACAGGTTCTGTGATAGAGGCTGTATGCTTACGGAGGAAATATTATGCCTGGGTTTCAGGAACTTCTTGTCGTAGGCAAAAGCAAATACAAAAGCTTAGTCTTCGACTTTGATAAAGTGAATAATGTCAATCAATACTATGAGAACTACCAGATTCCAAAAGAAGAGAAGATGGTGGTCTATGCTTATAGTAGTTCTTTTTCGACCATATCTTTAGAGGGTAGCGGTACTATTATTACGGATCAGGCTATTTATATTGATCCTTCACACAAAAGCTGGGCTCCTTCTAATCGAATTCCCTTGTCGGAATTATGTCAATTTGTTGTATTCCAGGAAGAATCAAATGAGAATGTTCATTTAATGAATAAGGATCAAAACTGCAGAATCTTTGGACGTACTGTTGCACCGAAAGATACAACAGGAAAAGAATTAGTGCAGTTACTGCGATCATTACAAAAAAATATTGCCCGAATGAACGTAAAAGAACGTCATACCTATGAAATGACCTTAGGCTGGATGTTGGATTTGATTCGGAAAAGCCTGCATGATAACGGACGATTAATGCCTAGGGATGAAATGCTTCTTTCTGTGGTAGAAGAAGAACAGTCCTATGTTAAAGAAGTAGCCTTCCTCAGAGGAGAAGATTTATATCGCAGCTGTGACGAAAAGAAATATCAAATTTTTTTGGCAACAGTAAAACCTCGTTTGGATTCAGATGTTTATAAAGTTTTAGAACATCCTGATGAATTATTTTATCAGGCTTTTGTAGAAGATATATCAAAGGCAACGGATTTTTATATGACACAGGGATTGATTGAGCCTTATTTAAATTTAAAGAAGCTTGATCGTTTAAGCTTACATCAGTGCATCATTTTATCCTATTTATCCATTCGTATTGAGGATTGTGACTATGCAGATAAAATTATGGAAATGTCTGGAAGTTATATGTCTTCAGATGATTATTGGAAATATGAAAATTTCCGTGCAAAATATCATAAAGAAAAATTATCATTAGTATATGAAAAGATAGAAAAGAATACAGAAGTTTCTGGACCAGAACTTTTGTGGCAGGATGATTTAGGATTAACACCTCTTCATTATGCATTAATTTTACGACGTGATGATGTGGTTCTTCGCATGTTAAAGCAAAAAGACTGGAGTGACTATGTTTCTCCTTTCCCAAAAGATAAACTAATTAGTATTTTATATGATCCGGTATTTTTGACATCTATTTTATATGATGATTTAGATATGATAGAGGAAGTGTTTGCTTCCTGTGCAAAGGAGGCACGCCCCATTAATCGTTCTTTGAAGCGTATGGAATCCTTTATCTATATTCAAAGGAAAATGATGCGTGAACATCCTGAAGAAGCAATGAAATACGCCAGGATGATTGCTGATTATGAAGATATGCAGCACGAAATGGAAGAAGAACTCTACCAAATGGCAAAGAGGCGTATGGAAGAGGCAAGACGTCATGCGGCCATTATTATAGAGACAAATCATCCTTTTGCAAAATATTTATTACATATGTATTTATCAAAAGATGCTATTTTTTATTCTATTGCTGATACCATATCAGAACATCGCTTATATAAGTTTAAGGATAAATATTTTATTTCATCTTTGGAACATAACTTAAATCTTTCTTATTATGAGTGGCGAAATGGTGAAATATATAATCATGAATTTTTAAAAGCAGATACAGAAGTTTCTATTCATCAAAAGGATGCTGCATCTTACTTTGATGGAGAAACCTTTGAAAATCCAGATCGAAGAGCACAAAAAGAGAAAGAAAAAGAAGAGAGAAGAAGAAAGTTTGAAGAGGCAAGGGCAGCCTTTGAAGCTTCTCTTGAAGTAAATAATGGATGGTTTACGGAAGAAGCAAAACATGATATTAATCTTTTGAAGAAAGAATATCGAATTTTAGTAAAAACCTATCATCCAGACGCTTCGGAAAATAAATCTGCCACAGCTATTATGCAGCAGATTCAGATTGAGAGAGCTGAAATTTTAGAACATATGAGGAATGAATAAATTCTGGTGTCAAGAAAAAATACTTGACACCTTCTTTTTTGTTAGTTATAGTGTACTAGGTAACGAAAGAGAAGGTTTATTTTTATGGAGCCAAAAATTCGACAGGGTTATCTCTATGATTTTTACGGAGAGCTCTTAAATGAACATCAAAAAGAAATATTTGAAGCCTATGTTTTAGAGGATTTGTCTCTAAAGGAAATTGCGGAAGATCAAGGTATTTCCCGTCAAGGAGTTTCAGATTTGATTCATCGTTGCACCAAAACCTTAGAAGATTATGAATCCAGTCTACATCTTATTGAAAAGTTTATGAATGTAAGAGAAAAGGTGGATGGAATTGTAAAGCTTACTGAGGAAGAACATTCAAAGGAAAATCTTCAAAAAATCCGTGATATATCCAATGAGATTTTAGAAGAGTTGTAATATTTGATAAAGGATAGCTTATGGCATTTGATAGTTTATCTGAAAAATTACAAGATGTCTTTAAAGGACTTCGAGGCAAAGGTCGTTTATCAGAAGATGATGTGAAGGCCGCTTTAAAAGAGGTTCGTTTAGCTCTATTAGAAGCAGATGTTAATTTCAAGGTCGTAAAAAACTTTGTAAAATCTGTAGAAGCCAGAGCTGTGGGAGAAGAGGTTTTAAACGGCCTAAATCCTGGACAGACTGTTATTAAAATTGTAAATGAAGAGATGACTTCCCTTATGGGTTCCGAGACGACTGAAATTCAGTATCGTCCAGGACAGGAGATTACCATTCTTATGATGTGTGGTCTTCAAGGTGCAGGTAAAACTACTACAGTAGCAAAACTTGCCGGTCAAATGAAAAACAAGGGAAAACGTCCATTACTTGTAGCCTGCGATATTTACCGTCCGGCTGCTATAGAACAGTTGAAGATCAATGGTGAAAAGCAGGATGTACCTGTGTTTTCTATGGGTGATAAAACAAAGCCAAAGGATATTGCTAAGGCTGCCATAGAACATGCAAAGAAAAATAATTTAAATGTTGTTATTTTAGATACTGCTGGTCGTCTTCATGTTGATGAAGAAATGATGCAGGAATTGATTGATATTAAAGATACCGTAGATGTAGCACAAACTATATTGGTAGTGGATGCTATGACAGGTCAGGATGCTGTTAATGTAGCAGGAACCTTTGATGAAAAAATCGGTATTGATGGCGTCATCCTTACAAAGTTGGATGGTGATACCAGAGGTGGAGCAGCTCTTTCTATTCGAGCTGTTACCGGTAAGCCAATCCTTTACTGTGGTATGGGTGAAAAACTTTCTGATTTGGAACAGTTTTATCCAGATCGTATGGCTTCTCGAATTCTTGGTATGGGAGATGTTCTTTCTCTCATTGAAAAGGCTGAGGCAGCCATTGATGAAGATAAGGCAAAAGACTTGGCAAAGAAAATGAAAAAAGCCGAGTTTGACTTTAATGATTACTTGGACTCCATGGCACAGATGAAAAAGATGGGAGGTCTTTCTTCAATCTTAGGAATGATGCCGGGGATGGGAATGAATTTGAATAAATCTCAAATGAATCAAATTGAAGGTGCAGTTGATGATAAAAAGTTGTCTCATATTGAGGCCATTATCTATTCTATGACACCGGAAGAACGAGAAAATCCAAAACTAATGAACCCATCTCGAAAGCATAGACTTGCACAGGGAGCAGGAGTTGATATTGCTGAAGTAAATCGCTTTATCAAACAGTTTGAACAAAGCCGTAAGATGATGAAACAAATGAGCGGCATGATGAAAGGCAAAAAGGGACGAATGCGTTTTCCTTTTTAATAAATTGCAAATGTTTTATGTATAATAGTTTTTTAGGAGGTAAATAAACATGGCAGTTAAAATTAGATTAAAAAGAATGGGTAAGAAGAGAAAACCTTTTTATCGTATCGTAGCAGCAGATTCTCGTTCACCTAGAGATGGACGTTTCATCGAAGAAATCGGAACATATGATCCTAACCAGGAACCTGCTGAAGTTCATGTAAATGAAGAAATTGCTCAGAAGTGGTTAGCTAATGGTGCTCAGCCTACTGAAACAGTTGCAAGACTTTTCAAGAATGCCGGAATTAACAAATAAGATTATCAACTAATATTGTAATAATGAGGTAAGTGCAATGAAAGATTTAGTAGAAGTAATTGCAAAAGCCCTTGTTGAAAATCCGGATCAGGTAGAAGTTAGTGAGAAGGAATCCGATCGTGCCATTGTAGTAGAACTTCGTGTGGCACCCAGCGATATGGGGAAAGTAATCGGTAAACAGGGTCGTATAGCAAAGGCTATCCGCTCAGTAGTAAAAGCGGCAGCCTCTAAAGAAGAGAAAAAAGTCATCGTTGATATCGTTGACGCAAACTAGTTTGTTTGAGTTGCTTTAAAAAGTATTTTAGAGCAACTCTTTTTTCTATAGGAGAATTATGGAAGAAGTATTAGTTAACGAAGAAGAATTATTAAGAGTGGGTGGTATTATTACAACTCACGGTATAAAAGGTGAGGTAAAGATTTATCCCACTACAGATGATAATAAACGCTTTAAAAAACTAAAAGAAGTATATATGGAAGATCATCATCACCATTTTTATCTTTTACATGTCGAATCCTGCAAGTTTTTTAAAGAACAAGTGATTTTGAAATTTAAGGAATTTGCTGATATAAATGAGGCAGAAAAATATAAAAAATGTGATCTTTATGTAGATAGAGAACATGCCCTTCCTTTAGAAGAAGGAGAATATTACATTGCAGATCTTATTGGTCTTGATGTAGTTTCTGATGATGATGCATTTCATGGTATAATTACAGATGTGCTAAAGACAGGGGCAAATGATGTTTATGTTATTGAAGAAAAGGAAACAAAAAAAGAACTTCTGTTACCAGTGATTGATGAGTGTGTATTAGATGTTTCTTTAGAAAATAAATTGGTAAAGATTCATATATTAAAAGGGCTTTTATAGGGAGAAAAATTATGAATTGTTACATTATGACACTATTTCCAGAAATGATTATGGCAGGTCTAAAAACTTCTATTACAGGAAGAGCTATGGACAATGGTCTTCTTAATGTGGAGGCAGTGAATATCAGGGATTATTCTTTAGATAAGCACAATAAGGTGGATGATTATCCCTATGGTGGGGGAGCCGGTATGGTAATGCAGGCGCAACCTATTTATGATTGTTTTCAGTCTATCGTAGAGCGAATTGAAGGGAATTATCGCTGTATCTATCTCACACCTCAGGGGAAGACCTTCCGCCAAAATCTGGCAAAACAATATGCAAAGGAAGAGAATCTGATTTTTCTTTGTGGACACTATGAAGGTGTGGATGAGCGTGTGCTGGAAGAAATCGTAGATGAATATGTTTCTTTGGGAGACTTTGTCCTTACCGGTGGAGAACTTCCGGCTATGGTGATGGTGGATGCAATTTCACGATTGATTCCAGGTGTTTTGCATAATGACGATTCAGCCTTTACAGAGTCCTTTGAAAATGGATTATTAGAATATCCTCAGTATTCCAGACCACAGGAGTGGAGAGGAAAAGAAGTACCAGAAATTCTACTTTCTGGTGATCATGCAAAAGTAGATGCGTGGAGATTACAGCAATCTATAGAACGAACGAGACGACTTCGCCCTGACTTATTAGAGGATATAGAGGAATAAGTGGTTTGTTTACAAAAAACACTTGCATTTGTTGTATCTACATGATAATATATCAGAGTTGTTGACAATTAAGAGATGGTCCTCTGTCGCAGATAGCGAGTAAGAACGTCAAATAGAAATAGGAGGTCACAAGAATGAACGCACAGGAAATTATTAAAAACATCGAAGATGCAGAGCTTAAATCTGACGTTGCTGAATTTAGCGTAGGTGATACTGTAAAGGTATACGCTAAAATCAAGGAAGGAAACCGTGAAAGAATTCAGGTTTTTGAAGGAACTGTTCTTAAGGTTCAGGGCGGAAGCAACCGTGAAACATTTACAGTAAGAAAGTTCTCTAACGGAGTTGGAGTAGAAAAAACTTGGCCACTTCACAGCCCTAACGTTGATAAGATCGAAGTAGTACGTAAAGGTAAAGTACGTCGTGCTAAACTTAACTACTTAAGAGGTCGTATTGGTAAGGCTGCTAAGGTTAAAGAAAGCATCTAATTATATATGTTTTTCCAGGGAACAATTCTTTCGGGAATTGTTCCTTTTTTTGTTTATAGAATATAGAAATATGATATTATATAACATAGATTTATTATGCGATGTGAGGAATTATGAATATTTTAAGAACTTTACAAAAGAATACACCTCTTAGGAAAGATGGTCTTAATTTTCAAAGAAGAAGACGTAGATTTCAAAAAGAAAAAGCAAAGAGAATTGCTGTATTTATTTTAGAAATTTTGCTTGTGAATCTTTTGGCTTACGGAACTGTTCGCTCTTTTGGTATTCGTTTTACGATAGCAGGGGAGTCTATGGAACCTACTTTAAGCTCAGGAGATGTAGTTCTTTTAAATAAATTAGGATCTATTGATACAAATGATATTGTAGTATTTCAGCCTAGTCAAAACCTTAGTGCTCAATATTCTGTAAAGCGTGTTATTGGAACACCGGGAGATACTATTGTGATTTCTAACGGGGATGTTTACGTTAATGATGTTTTGTTTCACAATATTGCAGATACGGAGGATATTGTGGATGCTGGTTTAGCTTCCCAGGAAATTACCTTAGGAGAAGATGAGTATTTTCTTTTAGGTGATAATCGAAATAACTCAGAAGATTCCCGATATGAGACAATAGGTAACATTTCCTCTGATGCTGTTGTAGGAAAGGTTTGGTTTTGCCTAAGTTTAGGACATTTCGGATTAGTAAATTATTAAGGAGTCATTATGGAATTTCAGTGGTACCCGGGACATATGACGAAGGCCATTCGTCAAATGAGGGAAGATATTAAGATTATAGATTTGGTAATTGAGCTTATTGATGCTCGTATTCCGCTTTCTAGCAGGAATCCGGATATAGACAATTTAGGTCAGGGAAAGGCAAGAATTGTTTTATTAAATAAAAAAGATCTAAGCGATGATGCTGTTACGAAACAGTGGATTTCTTATTTTGAGCAAAAAGGCTATGTAGCTATTGCAATTGATGCTAGAGATAAAAAGTCTGCAAAACTTGTGGATGCTGCTGTAGAAAAAGCTTGTAAAGCAAAGAGAGAAAGAGATGCAAGAAGGGGGATTAAAAATCGTCCTATTCGAGCTATGGTTGTGGGAATACCAAATATTGGTAAGTCTACCTTTATCAATTCTTATGCAGGAAAAGCTGCTACAAAAACAGGAAATAAACCAGGTGTTACAAAGGGAAAACAGTGGATTAGACTTCGCAAAGATTTAGAACTTTTAGATACTCCAGGTATTCTATGGCCAAAATTTGAAGATCAAAAGGTTGGCTTCTATTTAGCTTCTATTGGTGCAATTCGTGCTGAGGTAATTCAGACAGATGAGATGGCTCTTGAGGTAATAAAGCTGCTTCGAGAGTTATACCCGGGAAGAATTTCTGAAAAATATGAAGTTGATGAGACAAAAGAACCAGTTAGTGTTATGAATGACATTGCCGTAAACAGAAAATGCGTGAAAGCTGGTGGTGATATTGATTTTACTAAGGCGGCTACTTTATTTTTAGATGATTTTAAGAATGGCAGACTTGGAAAAATATCTATTGAGAGACCTATAGACTAAGGAGAGAACATGGACGAGAAACATATTGAGGCAGAAATGCCAGAGAAGGAAGAAGTAAATAAAGGAAAGGAATTTTTATCTTTGTTGTTATATATTGCAATCGTTTTTGCAATTACTTTTTTGATTTTACATTTTGTGGGACAACGTACAGAAGTTAGTGGATCTTCTATGGAAGCTACATTAAGTGATGGAGATAATTTGATCATGGATAAATTAACTTATCAGTTTAGTGATCCAAAGAGATTTGATATTGTAATCTTTCCTGTAGATGATGAAACCTATTATATCAAACGTGTCATAGGACTTCCTGGAGAAACTGTAAATATTGACGAGAATGGAAACATTTATATTGATGGTCAACTTTTGGATGAAGATTACGGCCTGGCTACTATCCAGGATCCTGGTCGTGCCATTGATCCTATTACCTTAGGGAAAGATGAGTATTTTGTTCTAGGAGATAACCGTAATGCAAGTTTAGACAGTCGATATGAGGAAGTTGGTAATATTGAAAGAGATCGAATTGTAGGTCGTGCATGGCTTCGGATTTATCCTTTTAATGAAATTACATTTTTGAAAAATTATAAGGTGAGCTACTAATGGGAACATCAATTTCAGAGATAAAAAAAGAGTTACAGGCTCTTTCTTTTGAAGAATTAGAAGGATTTATTTCTAGCTATAGTAAGGATGAAAGAACTGGCGTAAAATCTTTAGTAAAAAAAGCCGAAAAACAAATTGAAGATAGAAAAAAAGAGCTTTGTCGACTTGATAAGATGAAGTCTTACGAGAAAGAATATATTGGCAAGTATCAGTTTATTTGTGGTGTAGATGAAGCAGGACGGGGCCCTTTTGCTGGACCTATTGTAGCTGGAGCAGCAATTTTATCTTTAGACACAAACATTTTGTATTTAAATGATTCAAAAAAACTATCTCCAGCCAGAAGAGATGAATTGTTTGATGAAATAAAAGAAAAGGCAATTGCCTGGGGCATAGGGATTGTTAGTCCGAAACGTATCGATGAAATCGGTGT
>JAIKXK010000347.1 GCA_024684155.1 Lachnospiraceae bacterium
TCAACTTTTTTAGCACACTCTTTCAATGGACCACTAAAATAATCATTAGATGTTTTAAAAAACCATTCTGGATGTGCCACATGAATCAAATCGTGTATGGTAAGTATTTTTTTACATCTTGGATTATCGTAATGAAATGCATAATAAAAGGAATGTAAAACGTCCATATCATTTCCATGTAAACAAAAATCTAGATGATATTTTTCCCAGCCTGCGTACGGTATATCAACAAAAGGGAGTTGGACAGGCAAAAAAGGCTCTTCCCCCATGTAAAGCAAATCATCTTGAACAGTTAGTTTCTTTAACTCTGATACTGTTCCAGCTACTACTTTAGGAATTCCAGACAAAGACCGTTCCCTAAATTGTGATAAAATTCCTATACGCATCCTCCATCCTCCATGTGTAAAACTGTAATTCTATCCCTTTCGACTCTTTCTCAAAGGATATAATCTTCTAATTTCGGTTCACCACCATTAAACCACTCAAACATTTCTTTATTGTTTAAATCACAATATTTACAGCAATGCGATGCATGGCTTAATGCATTTTTTAACTTAATTCCGTCCCACTGATCATCATATAAGCTAAACCAATCAACATTTTCAACGACCTGATACTCTGTTCCAAACTGCTTATTCAATTTTTCAACCGCAATAACCGCCGAGCATCTCATAATTTTTCCACGATATACTTCCCAACACCCAGAAGTAGGACATAAATCAAAATTTTCTCTCATAGCGTGTATTGGTTCTAACGTGTAAAACTTAAAAAATTCCGGTCGATTCAAATACGTATATGGTAATCCTGCCTGCGATAAAGTTTCATTAATTTGTTTCTCCATCTTTTCTGTTGGCGGATATCCGGATACATGTATTGTAACCCGCAGCTCCTTTAACCGCATCAAGGAGGCATCATCTAAATGGGGAACAAGCAAACCATTTGTGCATAAATCAACCTCAGAATCCGGGAATGAATTTCTGACTTCTCTTAGTATTTCAATCAAATCCGGATGCATTAAAGGTTCTCCACCCAAAATTCTAATCCATGGCACATCGCAAAACAGTTCTGACATACGACGGATATCTTTTATAATCTGTTCTTTAGGCACATGATTATTCTCCATTTGGGCTGAATTGCATCCAAAAATACACCCTCTACAGTTGAGATTGCATTTGTCCGTTATTGGTACTTCGAAGTAATGAATTGTCGGTCGAATTTCTTCAAAGTGAATTTTATGAACCCATCTAGAATCCATCTCATTTCCTTTAAATAAAGAAATCTCATTTTTCCCTGCAACATCATAAAGTAAGTATACATTTTGAACTGCAACTTCTTGCAATATATCCAGCATAATTTTTACTGTTTTTTGTGCACCGGCAGTGATGTAATACTCATAGCTATCCTTCTCATATTTTTCAAAAAAAGTATTAGGATGATAAACAGGTATATCAAAAAGGCTACCCTTTATATTGTTATCTAAAAAAGCCACAACTTCTATATCATCTCTGTCTATGCACTGATGATATAAATGTTTGCCTCCTTTTCCAGTTCCAAAAATAACGATTTTTCTCATATCTTTTCCTTTTTCTACATTCCAACCGTAGTCTGCTCTGCCGGAGTTTCTTCTATCGTATTATCCGGAGTAAACCCTCTACACTTCTTGCAAAAATTGGTATAACCCTTGGTCGTGTATCCCAGGCGAAATTCGATGAGTTCTTTCATCTTGTCCGGAGTATACGTCGTCAAATCATATACTTCTTCCAAATCCTGCTCGCCGGCGATTCCTGCAACGGTAGCGTATGCTGCATAGTTACAGCTATATAATTTTCCATCTCGAAGTTCCTGCCACGACTGGTTACACAAATCTCTATGGTTTATTAGCCATTCTTCCGGTCGATCAGAATAGTCCGTGCGATCCGGCGCTAAATCAATCCAGCTTTCCGCTTTATTTATATAGTATTTAATATGATATTCTTCCAGTTTCTCGATTAGCTGATCAAAACGATCGTTAAATCTAGGTACTGCTTCACGATAATCATCGACTGTAATTTCCACATTACATTTTGATAATGTATGCAACATTTCTTCTTTTGGAACTACTGTTCCATTTGTAACCGTTCTGAGTGTACCAATTCTATCTCCATAATTTTCATCTATATATTGAATCAATTCCGCAGTGTGTTTATATAACATAGGTTCTCCACCACTCACATGGAATAGCATAATCTTATCCACACATGAGAAGAACAAATCCACATCTTTTACTAAATCATCCCATTCCCTCATATAAAACTGTTTTGCATAAGGGTTGAAATTTAAACAATTTTTGCAGTTTAAATTACAAATAGTACTAGGTAAAAAACTAATAGAGGATAGATATACTTCGTTCTTCTTATAAGCAAAATAAACTGAAATAAATTCCTCTATGATAAAGAAGTCCCTGTTACGCACATATCCCATTTTTTTCAACTGTTCTACAGGTTCTACTCTTGCAATTTGAGACATTGTAACAATGATGCCAATATCTCTTTTCTCTCGTACATTATCAAGAGAAAAACAAGGGATTCCTTCTATTGTAGTACCCTGTTTTTTTTCACTATTATCGATGTAACCATCAATAGTAATTTCATCACGAAAGATTCGCAAAAATTGTCGGCCATAATCTCCCGCTCCAAACAAATAGAAATGTGTTAGCTTAGAAATGTTTTCATACATTCCATCATATTCATGCCCTTTATTATTCCATTTCATTTAATAACTCCATTCTTTTTCGATAATCTTCAATTCGATTTGGATGTGAAGCATTCATTCTTTCATACACTTCTTGATAAGATAGCATCACTTCTCTGAAATATTTATATTCATCTATCTTACAAGTATCAAATGCAACTCCAGCAGCTTCATATGCATGGTATCCAAGAAATCGTTTCAAATAATCAATAATCTCTTTATCTATTTTTTCCTTCTCGTACAAAGATATTGCCATTTCATATGACTTTATCCAGTCGCGATAGCTATCCATATTTACCGTATGACTTCCAGACTCTTTTCGCATACGATAATGATAAAAATCCTTATCTATATATTTCACTCGGCTCGCATTTAATGCTGCTCTAGCCAAATACAAAACATCTCCACCCAGTCTTAGATTCTCATCAAAGAGCATTACGTTTTTTTCTTTACCCATCAAAACTTCTTTTTTATAAAGTTTGTTCCACATATAAGAAAACCCACGATAAGAATCTCTTTCATATAGATATCGAAGTAATTTTCCCCGATCAAACACATCAGTTGTAACTTCTTTTTTATTCCTCACCGAGTGTGACACCCAGATATTGTTTTCAAGAACAGCCTTACACCAACCACCCGCTGCAATATCAAGGTTATCCTCTTCCATCGCAGAATATAATGATTCGTACATATCAGGTTCAATCCAATCATCACAATCACAAAAAGCAATACAATCACCTTTTGCCAATTTCAGTCCTACGTTTCTCGCATAACTTTCTCCCTGATTCTCTTGATGAACGACTCTTAATCTATCATCTTTTTTTGCATAATCATCTACAATTTTTTCTGATCCATCGCTAGAACCATCATCTATACATATGATTTCTAACTCTTTATATGTTTGATGAATTAAGCTATCCAAACACTGCGGTAAATATTCTTTTGTATTATAGATAGGTAAAATTACTGAAATCATTTATATTCCTTTATTTTCCATTCGAGTCATTATCTCATTTTGGAGTTTTTCGTCTAATCGAACAAAATATGCACTAAATCCCGCAACACGAACCACCAGATTTTGATATCTTTCCGGATGACGTTGCGCATCTTCCAGTTCTTTAACGTCAAAACAGTTTATTTG
>JAIKXK010000378.1 GCA_024684155.1 Lachnospiraceae bacterium
AATATGCTTTGTTTCATATGGTAGTCCAAATCGTCTTTTTAAACTCTTTGCTACAGTTTCTCTAACAGAAGTATTTCCCAGTGACGGACTATAGCCATGAATCTGCATAGGATCCAGATTTTCATGCATTTCTATTACTGCTTTTGTATAGCCATCTACACAAGGTACGGATGGATTTCCCAGTGAAAAATCAAATACATTTTCATATCCGATTTCCTCTCCCCGGGCCGTGGCATACTCGGACAATTCTCGAATTACGGATTTTGCCGATAACATTTGCTTGTATTTTTCATTAATCATAATCTTTTCTCTTTCCTTTATTTGTAATCCTCACTATTATATCATTTTTATTTTAAAAATAATCAACAATACAAAACAAAGCCAGCGATATGTCTCCTCTGTTGGAAACCATACCGCTGGCTTTTATTCTTCATGCAACTGTTTTTACAGATTATCTATGGCATATTGTGCCTGTTCTGCCGTAAACTTTTCTCCATATTCACTTGTCAACTGGTCGTAGATTGCAGAGGAAGACATTGCCATTTCGTCCTGATAGGTTCTTGCCTTCTGCAAAGCAGCATCATTCCAATCCGCAGTTTCATCTAATTTATCCACGGCATACGTAGCAGCATCCGCTCCAAATCCTTCTCCATATTCACTGGTCAGCTGGTCATAGATTGCTGCCTTTGACATATGCATCATACTGTAGTAAGTTTCTGCTTTCACATATGCATTTAAAAACTCCTTTGAAACAGATTCTTCTTCAGCTTCTTCTACCACTTCTTCTGCTTGCCCTGAACTTTCCCCTGATACTTCCTCTGATGATTCCGTTGTACCCTCATCTACAGTAGTTTCTGATTCAGTGGTTGCTGATTCAGTGGCTGCCGCCTGCTGCGTGTCCGATGTATTTTCATCACTACCTCCCCCTGCAGCAATACCAAGAACCACCACTACAACAACAATCCAAAACCACGCCTTTTGATAAAAGGGTTTCTTTACCTTTGCACCGCATTTTGGGCATACCTTGGCAGAAGATGCTATCTCCTCCCCACAGGTACTACATACTATCATTTTTGCCATATTACTATCCTCCTGTATCATTCCAAATGATTATTGATTTCAATTATAGTCAATATATTGAGTATAGTCAAACAATTGAGCATGATAATGTTATGAATAATGAGGTATCCATATGATTACATACGAACCATTTTATTCAACATTACTGCAAAAAGGGATTACAGAATATGAACTGATTTATAAATACGGATTATCAGCAAATACCATTCACCGGATAAAACACGGAAAACCTATTACCACAACCACCTTAGATACCCTGTGCTTTATCCTGAACTGTTCTGTGGAAGAAATTCTTCTTTATAAAAGTGATGAGAACTAATCCTTTCTATTTTTTATAAATTTCCATTTCATTATATTTCCCTGGAAACGAATAATTGCATTCCCTCTTGCAATATACTCCCTAGGGGTATATAATTCACTCAAGTAAGGATACCCCACAGGGGTATCTTAAAATATCAATTTATAACATTTAATAAATTGAAAATGTATGAAAAGCAGGAAGATATTATGAATAAAGAAGAGAAAAATATTTCTAAAGAAGAATCTGTAGTGGAATGCCCTTGTTGCTCTAATCGAAAAAAAAAGCGTGATGAAAAAGAATACAAGGACTTAATCAACCGCCTCAGCCGTATTGAAGGACAGGTCCGAGGCATCAAAAGAATGTTAGAAGAAGACTGCTACTGCATCGACGTTATGCGTCAGGTTTCTGCAACTACCTCTGCTCTAAATAGTTTTAATCGTATTATGATGTCTAATCACTTACGTAGTTGCGTAGTTAACGATTTAAAAGAGGGAAATGAAGAAACCATTGATGAGGTATTAGATGCTCTTCAAAAAATGATGAAATAGAAAGGATAAGTTATGGAACAGTTTAATGTGGAAGGCATGAGTTGTGCTGCTTGTGTTGCTCACGTAGAAAAGGCAGTTCGTTCCGTAGAAGGCGTGGAAGATGTTAGTGTTAGTTTGCTTACAAACTCTATGACTGTTGAAGGGAATGCCGATATTACTTCTATTTGTTCAGCTGTAGATAAGGCTGGCTATCATGCTTCAAAAAAAGGTGCTGCCACATCAGAAAATGTATCTGCAGGTCTCAGCTCAAAAGATTTAGAGGATAAGGAAACTCCTAAGATGGTAAGAAGATTTATTATTTCA
>JAIKXK010000015.1 GCA_024684155.1 Lachnospiraceae bacterium
TTCCAGGAATTCGCGCAGCAGTTTGTTCAGATCCTACTACAGCTCGTCTTGTAAAACAGCATAACAATGCAAACATCATTGCGTTTGGTGCACGTATTGTGGGAAGTGAAGCTGCAAAGGACATTTTAGATGCTTATATGATTGCAGAGTTTGAGGGCGGACGTCATCAGGAACGTATTGATCTAATTACAGAAATTGAAAAGAAACATTCGAAATAGAAAGTAAAAAAATGCTTTCCTGTATAAAAATAAACGATTGAGAATATTAAGTAAGATAGCTATGATAGTTCTATCAAATCAATGGAGGTATCACTATGGAACTTTTAATGAAAATAGATATCGTTCTTTCTACTACAGAAGTAGTAGAAGGTAAGCATCAAAAAATATGTATGATAGATTTTACAGGAAAGGCAAGTGGACCATATTTTACTGGTGAAGTAATCGGCACAGGAGTAGATACTCAATTTATTAAAAATGGAGTTACGAATTTGTCAGCCCGATATATGTTAGAGGGTACAGATGCAAATAATGAACCATGCAGAGTTTTTATCGAAAATAATGGAGATGATTTTTCAAATTGTAAACCTCAGATTGTTACAGATTCTAAGTTACTAGCAGATTGGGAAACATCAGATTTACGTGCGACAGTTACTCCTGGCGATGGAGGAGTTACCATTCATATATATAAACTATAAAAAGAGGGTGCATATCAAATTGATATGCACCTTCTTTTTTGTATTTATTAGGTAAATGTTTATCAGGTAAAGGATTGTAAATGTTAAAAAACAATCGAATTTAGTAAGGCTTTTCGATAGTTTAAAGGCGTTAGACCAGTATTCTTTTTGAATATTTTAATGAAATAACCGGTATCTTCATAATTTAAGATTTCACTTATTTTATTTATACTTACGTAGTTTTCCTTTAAGAGTACTTTAGCATCATCGATTTTGATTCGCGTAATGAGGTTATTGTACCCTTCGCCCAATTCCTTAGAAAAAAGACGACTAAGATAACTAGGTGTGATATGGCAATGATCTGCTGTTTCACTTAAAGTAGGATAAAAATGTTTGTCAGAAAAAATATACTCAAGTGCTAACTTTAAAACATGTGAAAGATATGGATATTTTCCATTTGTTTTTTTTATTATTAATTCTTGAGTTGTTGGCTGTATTGTTGGTGGTATGGAAACATTCGATGATAAATTATCCTGATAAGCGGGCAAGGCACTCGTTATCTTTTTGTTTCGCAAAAAAGATGAACTTCGTTCATGACTGATAAAGTCACAAAGAGAAGCTAATGCAGTTGCAGCAGTTTCGATTTGTTTTAAATTCATTATAGGTAGTGAAGCGTAATCCCTGGATAATTCCTGATGTATTCTATTGATAGTTTCCTGGTGAGGAAGTTGTATAATATTTTCGATGTCAGAAGCATCATCACTTGCGATACAAACCTGGCCTGCCATAAGTGCTCCGATGTATTGGTGATCGATTACGATAGGAATCGCAATATCAATGATTCCCAAAAAGCACTTATAAATATAAGGCTTTCCAATTCTTAAAGCTTCAAATCCGCCTCGGGCATCACATTTTCTACAATATCTGGACCATTCGGGATTCTTTCTCACCTTTGCGCAAAATTCGTGACACCCACTGTGCTTTGATACAGGTGTACCATCATGATTTACACATACTAAGGATAGTTGTGTGACTTCAGTGAAAGAATCTTGTAACGCTTCCCATTTTTGTGTTGATACAATTTCATTTAATTTGTTCATACTTTAAATTCTCCCGTTCAAAAAAATACGATAATTCCATAAAAGTGAAAAAATACGATAAATAACTACGATAATAGTACAAATTTTCATATAGAAATTCTGAAAATATCATAGTAGGATGTAAATAGTTTAAATGAAAACAATTTTGTTTTCAATCAAAACATTTATAAAGGAGGAAAAAATATGAGAAAGGCATTTATTTGTCCTACAAAGTATGTACAGGGGGAGGATGAAATTAAGAACTTAGGTTATTTTGTAAAAACCTTTGGCGACACAGCTCTTTTAATTGCACATCCTGATGATGTGGAGAGAGTAAAAGACAAGTTAGACGCGACAACAGAAAAATATGGGGTATCTTTTGTGACAAGTGAGTTCAATGGTGAATGTTCTCGCAGAGAAGTTGAAAGATTACAAAAAGTAGCAGAAGAAAAAAAGTGTAAATGCACAATTGGTTTAGGCGGTGGAAAGGCAATTGATACTGCAAAATGTGTAGCAGAAGGAGAAGCTTTGATTATTGTTCCTACAATTGCAGCAACCGATGCTCCTACAAGTCATTCAGCTGTTTTATATACACCTGAAGGCGTATTTGATGATTACGCATATTTTAAACAGAGCCCAAGCGTTGTTTTAATTGATACAACGGTAATTGCGAATGCTCCAACTAGATTTTTAGTATCAGGAATGGGAGATGCATTATCTACTTATTTCGAAGCTCGTGCGAATGTTCGTTCTTTCACAAAAGTAAACGCTGGCTTACCTTGTGGTGTAAGAGAAGGAAAATGCGGAGAAGCAAAAGGAACAAAGGCTGCATTTGCTTTAGCATCACTATGTTATGAAACACTTTTAGAAGATGGTGTAAAGGCAAAAATTGCATGTGATGAAAACGTAGTAACAGCAGCAATGGAAAATATTATTGAAGCAAATATTTTACTATCCGGACTTGGATTTGAATCTGGCGGTCTGGGCGCAGCACATGCGATTCATGATGGATTTACGATTCTTGAAGGTACACATAAATACATGCATGGAGAAAAAGTTGCATTTGGAACTCTTTGCCAGTTAGTACTTGAAAATGCACCATCTGAAGAAATTACTGAAGTATTGGATTTTTGTAGTTCTGTAGGATTACCTGTCTGCTTTGAGGATATCGGTGTGGATTCATACACAAAAGAAGAAATCGTTAAAGTAGCAGAAAAAGCATGTGAGGCCGATGAATCTATCCATGCAATGCCATTCCCAGTGACATTGGATATGTGTGTTTCTGCGATTATGGCAGCAGACAAGTTAGGTCGTGCTTATAAAGAAGGAAAACTGAGTTAAGGAGAAATCATGAAAAAGATAATTAATAAGCCTGAGACTGTTGTGGTTGAAATGTGTAATGGAATTGCAATGGCTCATCCAGAATTAGAATTTGTTCAAAAATATAAAATCATAAAGAAAAAAGATATTAATAAAAATAAAGTTAGCTTAATTTCCGGAGGCGGTAGTGGACATGAACCGGCTCATGCAGGTTTTGTTGGTAAGGGAATGCTCGATGCTGCAGTTTGCGGTGATGTATTCGCATCTCCATCCCAGATTCAAGTGTATCGTGCGATTGAAAAAACAGCATCTGATAAGGGTACATTATTAATTATTAAAAACTACTCCGGGGATATGATGAACTTTAAAAACGCAGCAGCCCTGGCAGAGGAAGATGGACTGACAGTTGACTATGTAAAGGTAGAGGATGATATTGCAGTACAGGATTCACTTTATACAGTGGGAAGACGAGGTGTTGCCGGAACAGTTTTGGTTCATAAATGTGCAGGTGCTGCGGCTGAGCGTGGACTTGATTTATCCGATGTAAAAAAAATCGCACAAAAAGCAGCAGATAATGTGAGAACAATTGGATTTGCGTACACTTCGTGTACAGTGCCAGCTGCTGGAAAACCAACCTTTGAAATAGAAGATGATGAAATGGAATACGGCGTTGGAATTCATGGCGAACCTGGAATTAAGAGAGAAAAAATTATTCCAGCGGATGAATTGGCTGAACGTATGACAAGTGCATTAGTAGACGAATTATCTTTAAACAATAATTCTGAGATTACGTTATTAATTAATGGATTTGGAGGATCTCCATTACAGGAGTTGTATTTGCTGAACAATTCTGTTCAAAAAGCATTGGATAAAAGAGGAATCAAGGTATATAGAACCTTTGTAGGAAACTATATGACTTCTATTGATATGGCAGGTGCTTCAGTTTCTGTTTTAAAAATGGATGATAGCTTAAAGTCATTTATCGATGCAAAATCAGATGCACCAGCTTTTAAAGTTGATGGTGCAGTTCCATCGATTCCATATTGCAATATGGTAGAAGTATCGGAAGAAGATAAAGAGGTAAGTAGTGAAATGTATACCTCTAAAGAAGCAGCTGTCGTAGAAAATGACATAATCACATTAGACAATATTGTTTACATTGTTGATAAGATGGCAGAAGTAATTATCGACAATGAGGTTAGCTTTTGCGAATTAGATGCTCATGCTGGTGACGGAGATTTTGGTATGTCTGTTGCAAAAGGATTTAAGCAGTTAAAGAGAGAATGGAAGAATCTGGTATCTGAGGATAATGATACAATTGGAAAATTCTTAGGTGCTGCAGGCATGATTATTATGGAATACTGTGGTGGTGCTTCAGGCCCAATCTGGGGATCTGCATTCCGTTATGCTGCAAAATCAGCTGGAGATATAAAGGAAATGAATCGCCAGGAATTTGCAGAAATGCTACAGGCAGCAGTAGAAGGAATTCAAAAAACAGGAGAAAGATCTTTTGGAAGAGGTGCAGTAGTAGGTGACAAGACATTAATTGATGCTATGGTACCATGTGCTGATACTTGGACAAATGAAGCAATTATGCCAATTAATGTAATATTTACTCATGCTGCAAAAGCTGCTGTTGCTGGAGCTGAGGCTACTGCAGAGCATGTCGCTCATATGGGAAGAGCAGGTACAGTTGGAGAAAGATCTATCGGATATCCTGATGCAGGTGCATATGCCCTGGGCAAGATTTTTACTGAAATAACGGATTCGTTAGATTTTATATAATTGTACATAACTGTTTATAAATAAACAAAATAGTTGTTATTTGAAATAAAATGGCATATAATTTCCATTGAAAATAAGTAGTAGGATTAATTTTCATTTTTTAAGGGTTATAGGAGGTTATTAAATGGAGAATGTAAAAAAGTTTATGAAGAAACGTTTGTGCATCAGTATCATTCTTATGATTATTGGTTCAATTGGTGCTAGAGTTTTTTTAACAGATTTTGGTAGAGTTCGTGTTATTCCAACAGAATGGGTAACTGCTCAAGGTCATAAAATGGCTGGTACGATTTATCAGCCCAAAAACATTAAAGAGGGAGAACTACTTCCTGCTGTAGTTACCTGTCATGGAATGTTTAACAATAAGGAGATGCAGGCATCAAATTATGTAGAGCTTGCCCGAAGAGGATATGTGGTACTTAATATCGATATGTTGTCTCATGGAAATTCTGATAATGTTACTGGAATTGAAGAGGCGTTGATGTCAGTAACAGAAGCCCTGCCTTATGTTGCATCATTAAATTATGTAGATAAAGACCGCATTGGAATTACAGGACATTCACTTGGAGCATGGAACTGTAATATTGCTTCTATTGTAGCAGCAACAACAGGACAAAGATTATTTTCAGCTGTTTTATTAAATTGTAAGGATCCAGAGTATTTAGATCAAAGTGGAGAAAACTATGCCAACCTGTATCAGGATATTGATGTTGGTGTAGTAGCTGCTAAGTATGATGAATTTTTCATGACAACAACAGATGAAAATGGAAAACTGACTTCTCCTACGGTCTATGTTGATAGTGACAATGCGCAGTCATTTTTAAACTTTGGTAGACCAATTGAAGAATGTGAACACAGAGAAGCTGGTGTGAAGTATCATGAGGAAATTAATGGTAATGACACAATTCGTACGATTTATAGCTTAAATATGACACATGCCTGGGGACCATTTAAAATGCGTTCTAGTGCGGCTACAGTTAACTTTTTCAATGAAGTTTTTGGAGTAAAGACATCCTTATCAGACAATAATCAGGTTTGGATTTGGAAAGAGATTTTTCAGGGAATTGGATTAATTGGCTTTTGGCTTTTCGTTTTAAGTTTTGCATCAACACTTTTGTTTACAAAATTCTTTGAAGACATGACATTAGAACGGCCTGTAGAAGCTTATCCATTTGAGAAGATCAATAAAGCTTGGTTCTGGGGAGGCACACTTGTATCAGTATTATATGGAGGCATTAGTTTTGTTCCTATTATGAACAAGATGAATGCGTTTACTCATACAAGAGGATTCTGGGCTCAGAGTAACGTTGCAGGTGTTGGAGCATGGGTATTAACAATTGGTATTGTAATGCTTATTTGTTCAGGATTAGCAATGAAATTTGGTACTACAGAAAAATTTGATTTAAAAGAACTTGGTGTTTCTACATCAGTTAGAAAATTAGCAAAGAGCCTTTTCTTTGCAGCTGTAGTTGTATTTGTTTCCTTTGGCTGTGTATTCTTATCAGACTATTTATTACAGGTGGATTACCGTTTTGGACTATTTTGTGTAAAGACCTTTGAAGCAGATAAGCTATTGCTTTTATTCCCTTATGTATTGTTCTTCTTAGTATTTTTCACTATCAATTCAGTAATGTTAAATACGCTAAATTTCAATACAATTGGTGGAAAAAAATGGGTAAATACAGTCTTAATGATGGTGATTTCTATTATTCCGGTTTGTATTGTACTTGCAGTTCAGTATGGAAAATTCTTTACTACAGGCTTTATGAAGTGGACAGATCCAGGAAGCATGTATATCGTAGGTC
>JAIKXK010000046.1 GCA_024684155.1 Lachnospiraceae bacterium
TTTAAGGAGATTATTATGTCATACAAAGAGATTTATGAACAGTGGTGTACAGATGAGTACTTTGATGAGAAAACCAGAGAAGAGTTAAAGGCTCTTACAGATGAAAAGGAAATTGAAGATCGTTTCTATCGTTCCTTAGAATTTGGTACCGGTGGACTACGTGGTGTAATTGGTGCAGGAACAAACCGTATGAATATCTATACGGTACGTCAGGCAACACAGGGACTTGCAAATTACATTATTTCACAGGGTGGACAGGAAAAGGGTGTAGCGATTGCTTATGATAGTCGAATTATGTCACCTGAGTTTTCTAAGGAGGCAGCACTTTGCTTAAATGCCAATGGAATAAAAACATATCGTTTTGAATCTCTTCGTCCTACTCCTGAACTTTCTTTTGCAGTTAGAGAATTAGGATGTATTGCAGGAATCGTAGTGACGGCAAGTCACAATCCTCGTGAATACAATGGATATAAAGTATATTGGGAAGATGGTGCACAGATTACACCTCCTCATGATAAAAACATTTTAGCTGAAGTTGCAAAGGTTACAGATTTACATGATTGTAAAACCATGACTCGTGACGAAGCTAGAGACAAAGGATTATATGTAAACATCGGAGAAAAAATTGATGATGCATATATGAAGGAATTAAAGAAACAGTCAATCCATCCAGATGTGATTCGTGAGATGGCAAAAGACTTTACGATTGTTTACACACCTTTAAATGGTACTGGTAATAAACCAGTTCGTCGTGTATTAAAGGAACTTGGATTTGAAAAGGTATATGTGGTTCGCGAACAGGAAGCTCCAGATGGAAACTTCCCAACACTTCCTTATCCAAACCCAGAAGATCCAAATGCCTACAAGTTAGCGTTAGAACTTGCAAAGGAAGTAGATGCAGATATTATTTTGGCAACGGATCCTGATGCAGATCGTCTGGGTGTTTATTGTAAAGATACAAAGACAGGGGAATATGTATCCTTTACAGGAAATATGTCTGGAATGTTAATTGCTGAGTATATTTTAAGAGAACGCACCTTAGAACAGACAATGCCTCCACATCCAGCATTGGTTGAAACCATTGTTACTACAGATATGGCAAAGGTGATTGCAGCAGATTACAACGTTCATTTGATTGAAGTATTAACTGGATTTAAATTTATTGGAGAACAGATTAAATTCTTTGAAGAAAACCAGAGCTATCACTATGTATTTGGCTTGGAAGAATCTTATGGTTGTTTAGCTGGAACCTATGCTAGAGATAAAGATGCTTGTGTCGCTGTAATGTTGCTTTGCGAAGTTGCAGCTTTCTATAAAAAACAAGGAAAAACACTTTGGGATGCTATGCTTGATATGTATGAAAAGTATGGTTATTTCAAGGAAGGTCTTCACACAATTACCTTAAAGGGTATGGATGGTGCTGCTCAGATAAAAGCAATGATGGACAAGGCTCGTCAGAATCCTCCTATGGAATTAGCAGGACTCAAGGTAGAGGCAGTTCGTGATTATACAAAGGATGAAAGAAAAGATTGTAAGACTGGAGCAGTAACAGCTACAGGATTACCAAATTCCAATGTATTGTATTATGAGTTATCGAATAATTCATGGTGCTGCATTCGACCATCTGGAACAGAGCCAAAAATTAAATTTTACTTTGGAGTTAAAGGTGAGTCTTTAGAGGATAGCGAAAAGAAATTAGATGCATTAAGAGATGCATTGATTCAGTTTATGAGCTAACTTTAGGATATATGGGGTATGAATAAGGGACAATATGTTAGAAAGTATTTGTACGTTCTTATATTATTGCTACAAGTTTTTTTAGCCTTTGGCTTTGTCTTGTTTATGGATGTACAAATCATTGTAAATTGGCTTTTGACTTTTTGGGATTGTGTATGGTCGGGATCAATTCGAGAATATGCACAAGCCCTTATTGAAGCTAAAAATCCATCGAATTATAATATTCTTTTGAATATTATAATGGCGATGGGAATGTTTCCTATCTATGCAATCGACCGGCTTATGAAATTAGGCATTTCTATAGATGCATTTTGTATTTGGTTTAAAGCTTTAATTTTATTAGCGAATTTAGGAACAGAATATTATGTAATTAAAATTGCAGAACACTATAACGCATATGAGAAAACGAAGATAATTATGTTTTATCTAACAAGTGTTTTCTTATTATATGGAAGTTTAGCATTAGGACAAATTGACTGCTTTGGGAATTTTTTTGCGGTACTTGCTTTTTGGGAGTGGATAAGAAAAAAACATGGCAGAATGTGCTTATGGATGTCCCTGGCAATTATGTTTAAGGGATTAGCCGCTTTTCTCCTAATCCCAATATTCTTATTAGAATTTGGGAAAAGTTATCTTCAGATAATAAAGTATGGCATGATTTTTTTGATTATGCCACTGGTATCCATGATATTTGGAAAATATATCTTTTTAGGATATGGGGCTATGGTTTCTGAAGTGAATCACACCAGTTATGATTTCTATGAGCGTATTTTTGAGAACTCGCTTTGGAATACTTCCATTGTAGTTGTGTTTCTTGTGTGTTTAAGCTTTTATTTGGTGTGGAAATCACATCAGGGAAACGTGGTCCAGGAAGATTATATTTTTTATCCACTTCTTATGTTCTGCGGGTTTATAACATTTGTCGTATGGCATCCTCAATGGATGATTTATTGTACATTGTTTTTAGCCATCGCACTAACAAAGATCGAAGAACGTTATGCCATTCCCTTGGGCTTTTTGTTAAATTCTAGTTACATTTTATTTATTGCAACAAGATGGGTAACTTATGGAAGCAATGGATGTATTGATAATATGATGGTTCAGCATAGCCTGATGGCGAAGCTGATTCATCGAGTGTCTGGAAAGGTATGGTTAGAAACCCATATTATAGACTATTTACCACAATACACGATGGAAATATCTGTTTCTGTGTTTATGGGATGTTTGTTTATTGTATTATTTCTATTGTGGAAGAAGAAAACTTCTCCTTCACAGGAAGTGGTATCGTATAGCAGATACATTCCCTTGTATAATGAGGTAATGGTGATAATTCAATTACTGCCCATCATAGGCTTTATTGTTGTTTCCTATGCACTATATCTAAAAAATCTTGTTTAAGAAGGCAGACGTAATTATGGAAAATAAGTTGTTAACTGTAGTTATTCCTTCCTACAATGAAGAAGAGTCGATTCCTCTTTTTTACGAAGAAATGATGAGGGTTTACAAAAAGGAATTAGAGAATAAAGTAGAGCTTGAAATTTTATTTATTGATGACGGATCAAAAGATAGAACCATGGAGGTTATTCATTCATTAAATGAAAAGGATGACCGTGTACACTATGTTTCTTTTTCTAGGAACTTTGGAAAAGAAGCAGCTATATATGCCGGATTGGAAAATTCAGCAGGAGATTATGTGGCTATTTTAGATGCTGATTTACAAGATCCACCAGCACTTCTTCCGGAAATGCTACGAAGTATTTTAGAAGAAGGGTATGACTGTGTCGGATCCCGTCGGGTAACAAGAAAGGGAGAACCTCCAATACGTTCCTTTTTTGCAAGGCAGTTTTACAAATTGATGTCGCGTATTTCCCAAGCGGATATAGTGGATGGTGCTAGAGATTTCCAGTTAATGAATAGAAAAGTAGTAAATGCTATTTTATCTATGGGCGAATATAATCGTTTTTCTAAAGGAATCTTTGGATGGATAGGCTATAAAAAGAAATGGTTAGAGTACGAGAATATTGAGCGTGCAGCAGGGGAAACCAAGTGGTCTTTTTGGAAACTGGTACTTTATGCGGTAGATGGAATCATTGCTTTTTCAACAGCACCATTAGTCATCTCATCCGTTATGGGTATAGTGATGTGTTTGGTAGCATTTGTTGCAATTGTTTTTATTGTAGTTCGTACCTTAATCTTTGGAGATCCAACCTCAGGTTGGCCATCTATGATGTGTATTATTGTTTTAATAGCAGGTATTCAGCTTTTGAGTATTGGTGTTTTAGGACAGTATATGGCAAAGACCTATTTGGAGACAAAGAATCGACCAAAGTACTTAATAGAAGAAGCAAAACTAAAGAATAAAGAGGTTTTATAAAGGAGGCGTTATATGCCAATTCCGAAAATCGATATTGAGAAATCAAAAGAGGCAATTCAGAAAGCAGCAGGTACTGTTAGTGAAAAGGTATCAGAGGCAGCAGGAAGTGTTTCTGAAAAAGTGAGCGAGACATGGGATAATATGAGTAATGATTCTGGATTTAACCACCCAGATGAGTTTCGAGATGGTTTTATGTTACATGGCGCTCTTGCAAAGGAAGGATATGACTGGTGGTGGCATTCATTTACCGGCCATAATAAAAAAACTGGTGAAGAGAAGTCTTTCTTTATTGAGTTCTTTACCATTAATCCAGAATTAGGTGGAGATGAACCAATTTTTGGACAGATGCCGGGAAATAAAGAAGCTGGAATTCGACCGAGTTATATGATGGTAAAGGCAGGAGCCTGGGGTGAAGATGCAGCTCAGATTCATCGATTTTTTGGATGGGATCATGTAACGGTAAAGGATGAAGTTCCATTTATTATAAGTGCAGAAGATTGTTTCTGTTCTGAAACTAGAACCATGGGTCGCGTGGAGATGTCTGAGGTGGATGTGAAAAACCATCCAGAGTATTTATCTGATGCAGGTAAGATGATTTGGGATTTGCAAATCGATAAACAGATATCCTTTAATGTGGGCTACGGAACAGGATGGGCTCTGCGTGAAATGGAAGCTTTCCAGATGTTTTGGCATGCCCAGGGCATGAAAACAGCCTATAAAGGAACTGTAGTATGGAATGGAGAAGAGTATATAGTTTCTCCAGAAACCTGCTATGGATATGCTGATAAAAATTGGGGAAGTGATTTTACAAGCCCATGGATTTGGCTAAGCTCTAATAATATGGTTAGTAAGTTGACGGGCAAAAAGTTGGAAAACTCCGTTATTGATATTGGTGGAGGAAAGCCAAAGGTTGGACCATTTGCCATTGAAGGAAAACTTCTTTCTGCGCTTTGGTATGAAGGAGTGCCTTATGAATTTAACTTCTCAAAATTCTGGACTTTGACCAAAACCAAATTTAAGATTCAGGATAAAAAGGAACGCATTGTCTGGCATGTAGAACAGGAAACACCGATGCATATGATAAAGGTAGAAATTTCCTGCCAGAAAAAGGACATGCTAAAGATTCGTTATGAGTCACCAGACGGAGGATTTCGACATACCAATCTTTGGAACGGTGGAAATGGTGAAGGAACCATTCAGCTATACAAGAAAAACATTTCTGTAAAGAACAAATGGGAATGGGAACTTGTAGATGATATTGAAGTGAAAAACGTAGGCTGTGAGTATGGAGAGTATCCAAAGGGTACTGTGGAACCTGAAGTGCCACAGGAATTAAAAGATAAATTTGAGAAATAAAATTGGAGAGGAGGCTTTTTTAGCTTCCTCTTTAGAACTTTAAAGGAGAACACATGGACGTATTAGATTTAGAACCAAAGGAAGTATTTCGTTACTTTAAGGAGATGTCAAAAATACCAAGACCTTCTTACAAAGAAA
>JAIKXK010000051.1 GCA_024684155.1 Lachnospiraceae bacterium
ACCTATGTAGGAAGAACCTTTATTAAACCGAAGCAAAGTGCAAGAGAGTCTTCTGTTCGAGTGAAGTTAAATGTACTTCGCCAGGCAGTAAAAGGCAAACGTATTATTATGATTGATGACTCCATCGTTCGAGGAACCACATCAGATCGTATTGTAAACATGCTAAAAGAAGCAGGTGCAAAAGAAGTACATGTACGTATTTCTTCTCCACCTTTCCTTTGGCCATGCTATTTTGGTACGGATATTCCTGTGCGTGAGCAGTTAATTGCTTATAATCGAACCATAGAAGATATTCGTAAAATTATTGGTGCGGATTCTTTGGCATACTTAGAAATAAATCGTTTGGATGAAATGGTAAACGGTCAAGGCATTTGCAAAGGCTGCTTTACCGGTAAATATCCGTTAGAACCTCCAAAAGAGGATATTCGCGGTGAGTTTGAAGCATAAAGAAAAGGAGATTATGAAATGGGAACAGATCGTTACACAAGCCCCTTATCAGAACGCTATGCTAGTAAGGAAATGCAGTATATTTTTTCTCAGGATAAAAAGTTTAAGACCTGGAGAGAACTTTGGATTGCTTTGGCAGAAACAGAAATGGAATTAGGCCTTTCTGAGGATGGAAAACCTGTTATCACACAGGAAATGATTGATGAATTAAAGGCCCATAAGGATGAGATTAACTATGATGTAGCTAAGGCTAGAGAAAAAGAAGTTCGTCATGATGTTATGAGTCATGTATATGCTTACGGACAGCTTTGTCCAAAAGCTGCTGGTATTATTCATTTAGGAGCTACTTCCTGCTATGTTGGTGATAATACAGATGTTATTATTATGAGAGATGGTCTTCGCCTGGTTCGTAAGAAATTATTAAATGTAATTTCTGAACTTGCCGACTTTGCAGAAAAGTATAAAGACCTGCCAACTTTGGCTTTTACACATTTCCAGCCAGCACAGCCTACCACTGTAGGTAAACGTGCAACACTTTGGATTAACGAGTTTATGATGGATTTAGAAGGTGTTGATTTCGTTCTTTCCACAATGAAACTTTTAGGTTCAAAGGGTACTACAGGTACACAGGCAAGCTTTAAAGAACTTTTTGATGGAAATGATGAGGTCATCGATAAAATCGATCCTATGATTGCCCAAAAGATGGGATTTGATCAGTGTTATCCAGTTTCTGGACAGACCTATTCTAGAAAGTTAGATACAAGAGTGTTAAATGTACTTGCTGGTATAGCAGCTTCTGCTCATAAGATGTCAAACGATATTCGTTTACTTCAGCATTTAAAAGAAGTAGAAGAGCCTTTTGAAAAGAATCAGATTGGTTCTTCCGCTATGGCTTATAAACGTAATCCTATGAGAAGCGAACGTATTGCGTCTCTTGCAGATTATATTATCTGTGATGCACTAAATCCAGCTATTATTTCATCTACTCAATGGTTTGAAAGAACATTAGATGATTCTGCAAATAAGCGTCTTTCTGTACCGGAAGGATTTTTAGCCTGTGATGGTATGCTTGATTTATGTTTAAATGTTGTAGATGGACTTGTGGTTTATCCAAAGGTTATTGAAAAACATATTATGGCAGAACTTCCATTTATGGCTACAGAAAATATTATCATGGATGGTGTTAAAAACGGTGGAAACCGTCAGGAATATCATGAGCAGATTCGTGTTCGTTCTATGGAAGCTGGACGTACTGTAAAAGAAGAAGGTAAGGACAATGACTTATTAGAGCGTATTGCAAATGATGAGTTCTTTGGTCTTGATCTTGATGATTTAAAGGCTTATATGAATCCTTCTTTATATGTTGGACGTTCTCCTCGTCAGGTAGAAGTATATCTTCGTGATACTGTTCGCCCGGTATTGGATGCCAATAAGGATGAATTAGGACTGACTGCCGAAATTAACGTGTAATATAATAGTTTTATAAAAAATTACCGCACCATAAGGTGCGGTGTTTTTTTATTGCATCAAAACCTGTAAAAGTCGTTTGTTATCTTCTGGATTCATAAAGCAAATCCGAATGAATTTGTCATCTAAAAATGGGAAGGTGGAACAGTCCCGAATCATCATTTTTTCTTTGATGCATCGATCGAATAGTTGGGAAGAGGTAAGACCTTCATCTAAAATTTTTACTAACATGAAATTAGCATTTGGCAAAAAAGGTTCAAATTGTTTTGAATTTGATAATTCCTTGTAACAAAATTCTCTTTCTTTTGAAATTAAATCCTTTGTTTTTTGAATGTAGTCAGTATCTGAAAACATAATTCTTCCAGCTATTTCTGCTAAGGAATTTATCATCCATGGATTTTTATACTGATTAATATGAGAGAGTAAATCTGCATTCCCAGTAATTGCATAACCTAATCGAAGACCAGGGGAAGCAAAAAACTTCGAAGTACCTCTTAAGATAATAATATTGTTGTAATAAGCTGTTAGAGGAACCGAATTCACTTCTTCATAATTTGGTGTAAATTCAATGTAGGTTTCATCTACCATAACGTAAATATCATGCTGCTTGCACACATCTAAGATAATTCGCATATCTTTTCGGTTGATACAGGTAGAGGTAGGATTATTTGGGTTACATAGAATCAATAAATCAATTTCGTCATTTAAGTGTGAAGTAAAGTCTTCTAAATCTAAACCAAAGTCATTATGACTATGGAGAGGATAGTAAGAGCTTCTTCCACCTTCCAAGGAAATTTCTCTTTCGTATTCTGAGTAAGTTGGTCCTAAAATCAATGCCTTTTTAGGATGAGTAATCTGAATAAATAAAGAGATTAATTCTGTAGAACCATTGCCGACAATAATGTTTTCTTTTTGTGTTCCACAGTAAGTGGCAATGCACTCTCTAAGGGCGGTATATTCTCTATCTGGATAACCTGTAATAGCATCAATGTGGTCTGCCAGTGTTTCCTTTCATTTAGGAGAAATTCCAAGGGGATTTACATTGGCTGAAAAGCTTATGATTTCTTCTTTTTTAATACCATATATTTCTTCTATTTTTTCTAAATCACTACCATGGAAATGGTCTTTGTGTTTTATCATTTGTTTGCCTCTCAAAATTGAATTATAAAACTAAATAGTTTATAATTCATTATAACTGTTTAGATTTGAAAATCAACGGAATATCTACGGTTAGGAGACCTGAAATTGCGTAAACGTATATGGCGAATGTCAGAGGATAAATTTGACGATGTCGCACCGATTATTGAATTTCATAATGACAAACTAGAACTATTTGGCTTTGAAGATGAAAATTTTGAAAGTTTTTTTGATATACATAGCGTAAACGGTGTAAAAGTACGTGGTATGGTGTATTCTTCTAACCCTTATGTTGTAGTTTTAAACCCCCAGTTCGATGATGTTGATGCAAAAATCAGATTCAAAACTACTCACAATGGATTTCGTGCCAAAGACGAATTAAAGGGTGAGTTTTATATTACGGCAAATCAGGTAGTAAAGGTGCTGCCTTATACCATTTCTTTTGATAAAAAATATCCTGTGGTTAATGAGATGGAAATCCGTTCTCTTCGGGATTTTTCTTCATTGGCAAAAAGTAATTTTACAGAGGCTCTTCATTTATTTTCCACAAATAAATTAGATATGGTTATGAAAAACGAGAGTCTTATGAATCGTTTGTATTATGGCGGGTTTAAATCCACTCAGATTTCCCCTTTGCATTTAGAGGAGTTTTTAGTAGCAACAAAGCAAAAGGATCGCTGTCGCTTTGATGTAAAAGAAGAGTCCTTATCTTTTTACAATATTAGTGAAAATCAAAAAGAGAGTGTACATATTTCCAAAAATACCTGGGGGTATGTGGAATTTAAGGTTACCTGTGAAGCGGATTTTATTACCATAGAAAAAGAAAATATTAACTCTGAGTTTTTTCTTGGAAATAATTTAGAGCTGTCTTTTTATATTCATAAAGAACGTTTACATGGTGGAATTAATGAGGCTACCATTATTTTTGAAGGGCTTGATAATAGAAAAGAAGTCTCTATTATCTGCTCATTATATGAAAAGGACGCCAATCGAAATGCATTAAGTATTTCAGAGAAAAAGGATCGTTACGAACTTTCAAAACTTTATGTAGATTATCGTTTAAAGAAGATGACTACAGGAGATTGGACGACAAAATCCATAGAACTTTTAAATAAGTTAATAGAATTGCACCCTGAAAATTATATGTATCCGTTGCAAAAAACACAGGCATTAATTGTTAATAAGCAGCGTCAGGATGCATTGTGGTTAATCTCAGATTTAAAACGAGATATAGAAGATAAAAAGAGTGTAGAGTGGGCTTATCTATTATATTTATGTACTTTACTAGAACAAGAAGATAACTATGTCAACAAACTGACAGAAGAAATAGAAGTTATATTTAAAGATCATCCTGAGGATGTAAGAGTATTTTGGTTTTTATTGTTTTTGCGTGAGGAATATGTAAAGGATTCTAGACGCAAGCTACTTGCGATTAAGCAGTGGGTTGATGCAGGTGTAAATAGTCCTTATTTATATATTGAGGCTTATCAAATTTATTTACAGGATCCATTTTTACTTACAGAATTAAATGGATTTTCCTTAAAGATTTTAAATTGGGCTGCAAAGCATGGTCAGATTTCAGTGAATTTAGCAGTGTCCTTCCAGGAGCTTTTGCCGGATGAAAAAGAGTATAACGATCTTGTATTTATGTTGGCAAAAAGAATCTATGATCGTTATCCGGAAAAAGAATTATTGTTTTCCATTATTTCTTATTTACTTAAGAATAATAAAGTGGGTGAAAAATATTTTTCGTGGTATGCAAAAGCAGTGGAAAAAGAGTTAAAGCTTACGGGATTATTTGAAGCCTATATTTTGTCGTTACCAGGAAATTATGGGGAAAGACTGCCTGAAATGGTGACTTTATTTTTCCGTTATGAGAATCGATTGCCTGTAGATAAAAAGGCTATGATTTACGCCAATGTAATTAATTACAAAAAGAGTAATTTCCA
>JAIKXK010000052.1 GCA_024684155.1 Lachnospiraceae bacterium
TCAAGAAACTCTGCAGCACTTCGTTCTGTAGGTCAGGCAGTAAGTTATAATAATATTCAGCCTGGGGATATTGTGTGTTATTCCGGACACGTGGCGATTTACGCTGGCGGTGGTACCATTGTAGAAGCTCAGAGTTCAAGAGCTGGTATCACGGCAAATAGATCTGTAACATGTAAGCAGATATTAGCAATTCGACGAGTGATTTAGGTATCTACCATGGGAAAAGAAAAAAAGACAAAAAGAAAGTCTGAAAAGGTGTTGCGGTTTTTCATTATTATAACTGTTGCCAGTGCTATTCTTTTGTCAGCTTTAATGAGTTATCAATCGAGACAGTATTTAATCTATAGTGAAAATCTTGATCAGGTTGCTGTAACTGTAGATGACATTCAGGATCTTACGTTAGAAGATTTGGCCTTTTATGTTATTTATGAAGAAAATGCCATTGAACAAAAGGCACTGATTTATGATAGTGAAAACTCTATGTCTTTTTGGAATATCCATACAAATAAGGTGTTTGTGAAGGTAGAGGCTCAAAAAACAGCTATGAATATGGCTGTGCATGATTATCTGTTTTACGATGAAGCGCTAAAATGTGGATTGGTATTATCTGAAGAAGAAAAAGAACTATTAGAAAATCGTCGTACAGATTTTTGGGAGGATTTGTACGATGTGCAAAAAGAAAATTTGCCAGTATCTTATGAGACATTAAATGATTCCATGCGAAAAATCGCTTTGGCAGAAAAATATCAGTTGAAACTGGCGGAAGAAAATGGAACTACCTATGCCGCTTATGCTTATGATGGCTACGATTATAAACAGTGGCTGAATGAGCATGATATTTCGGTGAAGGTAAATAAGAAAGTATGGAACCGAATTAATTTCGGAAATATCACCCTGGTACATAAAAAGCAGGTTACCATAGATGGTGAAGAATAAAAGTAGAAAAGTATAGTGGAAATAAAAAACAGAAGGAAGAAATAATAATGAAACTTGGAAGAAACGATGCATGTTGGTGTGGCAGTGGAAGAAAATATAAACAATGCCACGAGAAGTTTGATAAAAAGATAGAGGCATTTGCCTTAAAGGGGCATATTGTTCCGGACCATAGCATGATTAAAACACCAGAACAGGTGGAAAAAATCAAAGAATCTGCTGTGATTAATATGGCTTGTCTTGATGCAGTTGGAGAAGCGATGCGTGTGGGAATGAACACACAGGAAATAGATGATATTGTTTATGAAACAACGAAAAAGATGGGTGGTATTCCTGCACCTTTAAACTATGAGGGATTTCCAAAGAGTGTTTGTACTTCGGTAAATGATCAGGTTTGCCATGGATTCCCATCAAAGGATGTAATCTTAAAAGATGGGGATATTATTAATGTAGATTGTTCTACTATTTTAGATGGATATTTCTCAGATTCCTCTCGTATGTTTATGGTAGGAAATGTAAGTGAAGAAAAAAGACGCCTTGTGGAAGTGACAAAGGAATGCTGTGACCTTGGGCTTGCAGCAGTAAAACCTTGGACCTTCCTTGGAGATATGGCTCAGGTAATTCATGAACATGCAGAAAAAAATGGCTATTCTGTGGTTCGTGAAATTGGTGGTCATGGTGTAGGTCTTGAATTCCATGAAGAACCTTGGGTTGGATATTGCAGCAACGCTGGGGAGGATATGCTTATTGTACCAGGTATGATGTTTACGATTGAACCTATGGTGAATATGGGAACTGCTCAGATATTTACAGATAAGGAAAACAATTGGGAAGTATATACCATGGACGGAATGCCTTCCGCTCAGTGGGAATATCAAATTCTTGTAACAGAAGATGGTGCAGAGGTAATTTCACATTAATGAAGATTCTAATTGTTAGTACAAGAGAATTATGTTATTTTTCCGGCTCTTTTTTCTTAGATCGCATTCAAGGTGAACTAGAAAGAACCGGGGTAGAGGTAGTCCGTCTCGATTTCTCCGGAAATGAGGCGGATTTTTCTGAATTGGAACAGTATATAGGAAAATCCTTTGACGCAATTATTGATATGAATTCAAAACTGCCTTATCTGATAGATGAAGATGGAGAGAGAATATTAGATAAAATTCATGGACCATTTATAAACTATATCGTAGATCATCCTTTGTATCATCATCCAGGCTTATCGTTTCCTCTAAAAAATTATTATGTCATTGGGATAGATCGGGCTCATTGTGAGTATATGCGAAATCATTATTCTCATTTAAAAGGAGTAAAACTTTTGCCTATGGCTGGTACAAGAGGGGTGGTACAACCTCCTTTTGAAGATAGAAAAGAGGATATTCTTTTTATGGGAACCTATCTTCGAGATGATGAGTTACAACAAAAAATAAGAGGCCTTTCTAGTCAGATTAATCCTGCAACTTACCAGCTGGCAATGGAGTTGTCTGAAGACTGGATGGATGATAAAACCCCTATTGAGGAGGCTTTATATGGTCTGCTGCTTTCTTCTTGTGGTGGAAAAACCAAAGAGGATGTAGAGGATTATATTTTAGATGTCTATGAGTTGTCTGGCTTTGCGGAGCTGTTAAATTATTTGTTTTTGGTGGATCAAAGAAAACGAAATGAAAAGCGAATGGAAGTCCTTACAACAATTGCAAAAACCAATACTCCCGTTACAGTTGTAGGAGAAGGTTGGGAACATACGGATTTGGATAAATTTAAAAATGTAAGCTTAAAACCTGGATGTACCATGGCTCATTCCTTTGAGATAATGGCAAACTATAAAAAAATTCTGGATATTAATCCCCTGTTTTATTGTGGATTTCACGATCGGGTAATGTCTGCTATGGCTAATGGTTGTGTCTGCATTACGGATATGTCTCCTCGCTTTGATGAGGAATTAGTGAATGGCGAAAATCTATTCTTTTATAAAAGAAAGCAGATAAAAGATGTGGTGGCAGATGTAAATGCTCTTCCAAAGGAAAAATTAGTTCAAGTGGCAGCAGGTGGATTTGAATATTGGAAAAGTCATTATACCTGGGAAATACATACGAAGAAATTATTAGAATTTATTGAAGAGATTTCTTAGAATGCTTATAGATTATGGATACAAATTTTGCAATGAAATAGACGGAACCCTTACACCGGATCCCGTCTATTCCTTCAATTGTACTTCTATTTTGTCCATATGGACAATACCTCCTATTTCCGATGAGAAATCACTTTTGGCTTCATATCCTCTTTCCTTTTACCTTCTCGGCTAAAACAGCCTATGTCTAAGAGCTTGATTCCCTGATTCCTTATCGTGTCTAGTTTTCACCAGCTAGACCCTGGCTTGCATTCGCTTCTTAGTTTTTTCTAAGAACCTCCCTTCCTGCAATTAATGTGTTCCTTCACTTCCTTTGATTCCGAATAGGAAGTGTTTGTTTGTGATTTAATACTAACCTCTTTTTTCTATAATGTCAATAGAGTTTTTTGACAACTTATTTTATAATTGCTTATATTTGCTTAATTATTTGAATAATCAGATAATTCATAACAATAAAAACAATATCTTGTGGTCTTAGAAAATCCAAGGCACAATTTCAATTGTATACAAAAATATTAGATTTTTGGGTAGAAATTGAGCGAGAAAAGTTCCACACATGTTCCTGTAATTTATAAAAATTTAATATTTCCAAAGGTTGTGACAAGGGGGCAATCGTGGTAAAATAGCGAAGTATGAGTGCTCCGTTAGGGGCAAGGATGAAGGAGCAAAACTTATGAGTATTATTACCTCAATTTTTGGGACACATAGTGAAAGAGAATTAAAAAGAATATATCCCATCGTTGATAAGATCGAGTCTATGAGAGATGAGATGCAGGCCTTATCCGATGATGAATTAAAGAAAAAAACAGATTATTTTAAACAACAACTAAATGAAGGTAAAACCTTAGACGATATTTTGCCAGAGGCTTATGCAGTTGTTCGTGAAGCAGCAAAACGTGTGCTTGGAATGGAACACTTCCGCGTTCAGCTGGTGGGTGGAATTATCTTACACCAGGGCCGTATTGCTGAAATGAAAACAGGTGAAGGTAAAACCTTGGTTTCTACTTTGCCAGCTTATTTAAATGCCTTAGAAGGAAAGGGCGTTCAGATTGTTACAGTAAATGACTACTTGGCAAAACGTGATGCTGAGTGGATGGGTAAGGTCCATGAATTTCTTGGATTAAAAGTTGGATGTGTGTTAAATGACATGTCTAGAGAAGAACGTCAGGAAGCATACAATTGCGATATTACCTATATAACAAATAATGAATTGGGCTTTGACTATCTTCGTGACAACATGGTTGTTCGCGAGGAGCAGATGGTTCAAAGAGATTTGCACTTCTGTATTATCGATGAGGTAGATAGTGTGTTAATCGATGAGGCTCGTACCCCACTTATTATTTCAGGACAAAGTGGTAAGTCCACAAGACTTTATGAAATGTGTGATGTATTGGCCCGTCAGTTAAAGCGTGGTGAAGATTTACCTGAGTTTTCAAAAGTAGATGCGATTATGGGTATTGAACAGGAAGAGACAGGTGACTTTATCGTAGGTGAGAAGGACAAGGTAGTAAACCTTACACAGGAAGGTGTAAAGAAGGTTGAAAACTTCTTTAAGATTGATAACTTAGCAGATCCGGAAAACTTGGAAATTCAACATAATGTTATTTTGGCACTCCGGGCTCATAACTTAATGCATAGAGATCAGGATTATGTGGTAAAAGATGATCAGGTGTTGATTGTTGACTCCTTTACTGGACGTATTATGCCAGGTCGTCGTTATTCTGATGGTTTACATCAGGCCATTGAAGCAAAGGAACATGTAAAGGTGAAGAGAGAGAGTATGACTCTTGCTAACATTACCTTCCAGAACTTCTTTAATAAATATGATAAAAAAGCAGGTATGACTGGTACTGCTCTTACAGAAGAACAGGAATTTAGAGATATCTATGGAATGGACGTTGTGGAAATTCCTACAAATAAACCTGTTCAAAGAAAAGACCACAATGACGCAGTTTATAAGACACAAAAAGAAAAGTACAAAGCAATTGTAGATGAGGTTAAAAAAGCTCATGAAAAAGGACAGCCGGTACTTGTTGGTACCATTACCATCGAAGTGTCTGAGCTGATCAGCAAAATGCTTTCCCGTGAAGGAATTCAGCACAATGTATTAAATGCAAAGTTCCATGAAAAAGAAGCTGAAATTGTAGCCGAAGCAGGTGTTCATGGTGCAGTTACCATTGCTACTAATATGGCTGGTCGTGGTACTGATATTAAGATTGATGATGAAGCCAGAGAAGCAGGAGGCTTGAAAATCATCGGTACAGAACGTCATGAATCTCGTCGTATTGATAACCAGTTGCGTGGACGTTCCGGTCGTCAGGGTGATGTAGGTGAATCAAAGTTCTACATTTCCTTAGAAGATGATTTGATGCGTTTGTTTGGTTCAGAACGTTTAATTTCTACCTTTAACTCATTAGGAGTTCAGGAAGGAGAAGAAATTCAGCATAAGATGCTTTCTGATGCCATTGAAAGAGCTCAAAGAAAGATTGAAAGCAACAACTTTGCTATTCGTAAAAACCTGTTAGAGTACGATCAGGTTATGAATGAACAAAGAGAATTAGTTTATGATCAGCGTCGCCGAGTATTGTCTGGTGAAAATATGAAGAATCAGATTCTTGATATGGTTCATATGAAGTTGGATGAATTAGTAGACGTTTGTGTTTCAGATGCTACAGGCAGAGACAACTGGGATGCTTCTGAACTTACAAGAGTTATTTTGCCGGTAATTCCTTTGAAACCTATTACAGAAGAACGAATTTCTGATGTAAAGAATGCGCAGGAATTAAAAGACAAGTTGTATAAGGAAGCATTGGATTTATATGATAAAAAAGAAGCAGAGTTCCCTGATGCTGATACCTTCCGTGAAATTGAACGCGTTATTTTACTTCGTGTGATTGATAGAAAATGGATGGAAGAAATTGATGATATGGAACAGCTTCGCCAGGGTATTGGATTACAGGCTTACGGTCAGAGAAATCCAGTAGATGAATATAAGATGGCAAGTTACGATATGGTAGATGCCATGAATGAAGCAATCCGTACCGATACTATTACTATGTTATATCGTATCCGAATCGAAAAGAAAGTGGAACGTGAAGAACAGGCAAAGGTTACTGGTACAAACAAAGATGAAACCGCATCCAGTGGACCTAAGAAGAGAAAATCACCAAAGGTTTATCCAAATGATCCATGTCCTTGCGGAAGCGGAAAGAAATATAAAAACTGCCACGGTCGTATGGCATAAGTTGTTTTAAAAAGGTTATATATAATGAGGAAATGGGATGTAAGGAAACACTATTGTTTCCTTATGTCCTTTTTGCGACTTTAGAAGATTTAATTTTAAACATTTGTATGGAATAGAAAAGAGGTCAGAATGGAATTTAAATTACATAGTCCATATGAACCTACTGGTGATCAACCAGAAGCAATTGCACAATTAGTAGAAGGATTCAAAGAGGGAAACCAGATGCAGACCTTGCTGGGAGTAACGGGATCTGGAAAGACCTTTACCATGGCCAATGTGATTGCAGCTTTAAATAAACCTACCTTAATAATTTCTCATAATAAAACATTAGCAGGTCAGCTTTACGGGGAAATGAAGGAGTTTTTCCCGGAAAACGCAGTAGAGTATTTTGTATCTTACTACGATTATTATCAGCCAGAAGCTTATGTGCCTCAGACAGATACCTATATTGCAAAAGACTCGGCGATTAATGATGAAATTGATAAGTTGCGACTTTCTGCAACTGCATCCATGTCAGAACGAAAAGATGTTATTGTGGTTTCGTCAGTATCCTGTATCTATGGTATTGGTAGTCCTGATGATTACGAGAACATGATGATTTCTCTTCGTGAAGGTCAGGAGATTGATCGTGATGAGGTAATTCATCAGCTCATCGATATGCAGTATATGAGAAATGATATGGATTTTACCCGTGGTACCTTTCGTGTGAGAGGAGATGTGTTAGAAGTAATTCCAGCTAACGTATCAGAGTTTTCCTATCGAATTGAATTTTTTGGAGATGAAATTGATCGAATCACAGAGACTGATATTATTACCGGACGTGCAAAAAGGGAATTAAAACATGTGGCAATTTTCCCGGCGTCTCACTATGTAGTGCCTCAGGAAAAAATAAAAGCTGCCTGTGATGGAATTGAAGAAGAATTAAAAGAGCGGGTATCCTTTTTTAAGTCAGAGGGAAAATTAATTGAGGCGCAACGTATTTCTGAACGAACCAATTTCGATGTGGAAATGATGAGGGAAACGGGATTTTGCAGTGGTATTGAAAACTACTCAAGATATTTGACTGGGCAAAAACCAGGAGAACCTCCAATGTGTTTAATGGATTATTTTGGAGATGACTATTTACTAATCATAGATGAATCTCACATTACGGTACCTCAGATCCGTGGTATGTATGCAGGAGACCGCTCAAGAAAGAGTACCTTAGTGGATTACGGATTCCGTTTGCCATCCGCCTTAGATAACAGACCTCTAAACTTTACGGAGTGGGAAGGAAAATTAGATCAGTTATTATTTGTATCAGCTACTCCGTCTGATTATGAAGAAGAACATGAGATGCTGCGTGCACAACAGGTAATTCGCCCCACAGGATTGTTAGACCCCAATATTGATGTTCGTCCTGTGGAAGGCCAGATTGATGATTTGGTATTTGAAATTAAAAAAGAAACAAAAGATGGAAATAAAGTTTTAATTACCACTTTGACCAAACGAATGGCGGAAGATTTAACAGGGTACTTGCAAGAATTAGGAATTAAGGTAAAATACCTGCATTCGGATATTGATACGCTGGAACGTTCGGAAATTATCAGAGATTTAAGAATGGGAGTCTTTGACGTTTTGGTTGGTATTAACCTTTTGAGAGAAGGACTTGATATCCCTGAAATTACTTTGGTGGCAATTTTAGATGCGGATAAAGAGGGATTCCTTCGTTCGGAAACCTCTTTGATTCAGACCATTGGTCGTGCAGCTAGAAACTCCAAAGGTCATGTTATTATGTATGCAGATAATATGACGGATTCCATGAAAAAAGCCATTGGAGAAACAGAACGACGTAGAGAAATTCAGATGGCCTATAATGAGGCTCATGGAATTACGCCTAAGACGATTGAGAAAAAGGTTCGAGAAGTAATTGCTATTTCAAAAGAAGTGGCAAAGGACGAAATGGAATCAAAACGTAGGCCAGAAGAAATGTCTGCAGAAGAATTAGAAAAGCTTATTGGAAAGATGAAAAAGAAGATGGAAACTGCAGCAGCAGACTTAAACTTCGAAATGGCAGCGCAATACAGAGACCGTATTGTAGAACTAAA
>JAIKXK010000090.1 GCA_024684155.1 Lachnospiraceae bacterium
TCCTATGGAAGAGCCTTTAAAGCTATAAGAGATGATGATATTGCAGCAGAGGCAATGGGTATAAATCTATTTAAAACAAAGCAGCTTGCCTTTGTAGTATCAAGTTTTTTTGCAACAGTAGCCGGTGGATTAATGGCGGTATTTTTAAGGTCTGCAGCCACATCTACATTTACAGTTGCACTTACCTATAACATTCTTTTGATGGTAGTAATAGGAGGAATTGGTTCAGTTAGTGGTTCTGTTCTTGGGGCATTTTTGATAACTGCAGGCCAGGAGTGGCTCAGGTTCCTTGATAAGGAATACTATATTGGAGCATTTAAGGTTCCATTTACAAGAACAGGCTTTAGAATGGTAATTTTTTCAATTCTATTGATGCTATTCGTGTTGTTTTGGGATAAAGGTATTATGGGGTCAAAGGAATTTGGATATAGCTGGTGCAAAAATATAATTACTAACATTAAGGCTAAGATAAGGAGGAAGAAAGATGTTAAATAAAGAAAGTATCCTCCGAGTAGAACATGTAACTATGCAGTTTGGTGGTGTAGTTGCAGTAAATGATTTATCTCTAGAGGTTAATAAAGGAGAAATTATAGCCTTAATAGGACCAAATGGTGCAGGAAAAACTACTGCCTTCAACTGTATAACTGGAGTATACGAGCCAACCAATGGAGAGGTATATTTTAAAAATGAAATTTTAGTAAGAAACCATCCTCAAGGAAAAATGAAAAGAATGTATTTGGGAGAGGATGAGGGAGAGTATTTTGGAACAATAGTGGCTCCATCGCCTGATTCTATAACAAAAAAGGGTATTGCAAGAACCTTTCAAAACATAAGACTTTTTTCATCTCAAACGGTAATGGATAATGTACTTGTTGCAAAGCACATGAGAGCAAAACAAAATCCCTTTACAGCAACCTTTAGGCTAAACCATAAGGAAGAAAGCAGAATGAGAGCAGAAACAGAGGCGCTTTTAAAGGAGCTGGATTTGTATCAGTACAAAGATGATTATGCTGGCTCTTTGCCTTATGGTATTCAAAGAAAGCTTGAAATAGCAAGAGCCCTTGCAACAAATCCAACACTTTTGCTGTTGGATGAGCCTGCAGCAGGCATGAACCCGCAGGAAACATTGGAGCTTACAGAATATATAAGAACCATAAGAGATAAATATGGTCTTACAATTTTTATGATTGAGCATCATATGGATTTGGTAATGGAGATATCTGACAGGATATATGTCTTAGATTTTGGTAAGACAATTGCCAGTGGTTTGCCTGAAGAAATAGCCACAAACCCAAAAGTAATAGAAGCATATCTGGGGGTGACAGAAGATGTTGGAAATTAGAGATTTAAGCGTAAGCTATGGTGGAATAAAAGCAGTTAGAGATATTTCCTTTGATGTAAATGATGGCGAAATCTGTACGTTGATTGGTTCAAACGGAGCAGGAAAAAGCACTACTTTAAAATCAATAATCGGCCTGGTTAAAACAGAAGCAGGTTCAGTAAAAATAGATGGTAAAGAGATTATTGGAAAACAGACCAATGAAATAGTAACGGAGGGTATTACCTTAGTCCCAGAGGGAAGAAATGTTTTTCCAGATATGAGTGTTTTAGAAAATCTAAAAATCGGAGCTTATATGAGAACAGATAGTCTTACAGAAGATATTGCTTATGTATATGATTTGTTCCCTAGATTAAAGGAACGTTCATGGCAGCCTGCTGGAACGTTATCTGGCGGTGAGCAGCAGATGCTTGCAGTAGGTAGAGCGCTTATGAGTAAGCCAAAAATCATTATGATGGACGAGCCTTCTCTGGGGTTGGCACCGATTATTGTACAGGGGATTTTTGATATTATTAAGGAAATAAATAAACAGGGAGTTACAGTTTTACTTATAGAGCAAAATGCAAATATGGCCCTAAAGGTTGCACACAGTGCATACGTAATGGAAACAGGGGCTATTACCCTAAGCGGTACAGGTGAAGAACTTGCACGTAACGAAAAAATTAAAGCTGCATACCTTGGAGCAAAAGTAAAACAGGCATAGATAAAAAATCAGGTTCTTAGGAACCTGTTTTTTATTTTAAAGAAATTATAGAGATATAAATGGAATTATTATAAATAAAGTGTAATAAATATAGTAAAAATAATTGAGATGTTAGAAACAGGGAATTACATGGTAAGAATACTAGTGGTTGAGGATGATGAAAAGGTAAGAATGTCAGTAAAGGTACAACTTTCAGACAGCTATACAATTCTTGAGGCTGAGGATGGAACCGATGAAGAGACATTAATGCCTCTAAGAATATAGTTTTTAGGACGGACAAATAATAATGTTCGTCTTTTTTTATGGAAATAATATAAATTATAATTAAAGCTAAGGCTATTAGATACAGATAGCTGGTGTTATAATGTTTGGATATATAAATTTAAACGTAGATATAAAATGAAAGTAAGGAAGATATAAGGAGAGCCCATGACATATTTAACCTGTTTTTTTCTTGATAATGAGAAGGATATAATCGTAAATCTATATAAAGATTTGGATAGGCTGCACTATGTCTTAAAGACTCCAAATCACAGCACTGGCAATCTAATTCGAAATTTATCAAAGACATTTAAGTTGCCTTTGACAAAGGATGAAAACGAAATGCTGATTATTGAGGGAGAGATTCCTTGTTTTATAGATGGAAATAATCAGGAAA
>JAIKXK010000155.1 GCA_024684155.1 Lachnospiraceae bacterium
TACTTTATCTTCTGTAAACCCACCGATACGAAGCAATTTCTCCCGGACTAAATTTTCTTTTAAGGAAAGCTGTGCCGGATAATCCATCTGCATAATCTGGCAGCCACCGCAGCGACCTGCCATGGCACACTTCGGTTCTATCCGATCCTTTGAGGCTTCCAAAATCTCAATCACCCTGGCAAAGCCGTATTTCTTTTTTAGCTTTGTAACGCCGCAAAGGGCACGGTCACCGGGAATGGCGCCCTTTATAAAAAACGTCATTCCATCAAAGTGTCCAATGCCCTCTCCGTTTACAGATACATCTTCAATTGTAATTTCAAAAGTATCGTTCTTCTTCATTTATACCTCTTCTTTTGAGGTGCGACGAATATTCGTCTCCAAAAACTTATTATATCCCTGCCACTCAATTCCCTGAGTTGGGGTGTTTAATGCTTCCTTCATAGTCTCCATCTTTGCATCAATGTTATCTGCAAAGCTAAGAGCTACCGCTTCTGCAAGAGCCGGTTTTTTCGGTGAACCATATTCTAATTCTCCATGATGAGATAAAATACAGTGAACCAGTTCGTTGGCCTTTACCTTTGGAAATTCCGGAATGGTACGAACCACATCACGAATCATTTCTGCACCAATTACAATATGACCTAATAACTGTCCCTCATCTGTATAATCATTATCCGGATAAGGAGACAGTTCCTTAATCTTTCCTATATCGTGGCAAATAGCTGCTGTCACCAATAAATCTCTGTCCAGATAAGGATAGTGTTTTGCAAAGAAATCACAGTTTTGAGCCACACTTAAAGTATGCTCTAAAAGTCCACCTACAAATCCATGGTGAACACTCTTTGCTGCTGAATGGAAACAAAAAGCCTTTTGAAAGCTTTCATCCCCAAAGAAGGTTAACAGTAACTTTTTCATATATGGAGCCTGAATACTGTTAATCAAAGCCATTAATTCTCCATACATTTCGTCCACATTTCGATCAGAACAAGGTAAATAATCTTCCGGAGCATATTCTCCTTCCGATGCCTTTTTTACCTGACGCATATTCATCTGCATCATACCGTTAAAGGAGGTGACATCACCACACACCCAGATATAATCCTTGGCCTCAAAATCACAAATTCCAGGGCTATCCGGATCCCATACCTTTCCATCCATTGTTCCGGTTTTATCCTGTAATATTACATTCCAATAAGTCTTTCCGGCCTTTGTCTGGCCACTTGAAACTCGTTTGCAGAGATAAATTTCTTTAATCTTATCTCCTTCTTTTAATTCATTTAAAAAACGCATATTTTATCTTTTCACTTTCTAACCTTATGCTTTTCATAAGGAACTATTATTGTATCAGACTTGTGCCTGAAATACCATTCACCCATGGTAAAAACTTATTCTTTAAAGGTGACTATGGTAACTCCAGCATCTCCTTCTCCATATTCTCCCAAGCGATAAGAAGCCACAATTTTATTTCGTCGCAGGAAATCATGAACTGCATTTCGAAGAGCACCGGTTCCTTTTCCATGAACCACTCTAACCTGTCCCAAATGAGAGATATAGGCATCGTCCAAATACTTATCCAAGGTTACAATGGCTTCATCTACCGTCATTCCTAGAAGCTGAATTTCAGCAGAAATAGTAGCAGATTTGTTAAAGGCACCTGCCCCCTTTGCCACTCCAGCTTTTCTTTGTTTTTTGGTAGGTTTTGCATATGGATTTGTTTCTTCTAATAAAACTAAGTCAGAAATATTAACCTTGGTATGCATAATTCCCATCTGTACTTCCAAATCACCCTTTGCATTTGGAAGGGTATGAACGGTTCCTGTTAAATTCATGGAAACTACTTTTACCGAATCACCAATACGAAGATCTTTGGCCTTTGGCGCCTTGTGATTTGGCTTTTCCACAGGGCGAATGGATTTGGACTGAGTATTCTTTAACTTCTTTCCAAGTTTTGCCCTCTCCTGCTCCAGCTTCGACATATCCGGATTTATATCTCCATACTTATTAATATTTCGAATAGCTGAATCCGCATTATTTTTTGCATCCTGTAAAATATTCGAAGCTTTTTCATTTGCCTCCCGAAGAATTTTTTCCTTACGTTCTTCTAACTGTTCCATCTTTTTCGCGTAGGATTTTTTTAATTCCTC
>JAIKXK010000181.1 GCA_024684155.1 Lachnospiraceae bacterium
AAGACCCTTAAATGCTTTTCCGTGGCGGGCTTCGTCACGAGCCATTTCATGAACAGTGTCATGAATTGCATCTAAATCAAGAGCTTTTGCACGTTTTGCAAGATCAACCTTACCAGCAGTAGCACCATTTTCAGCATCTACACGCATCTGTAGGTTTTTCTTTGTAGAATCTGTAAGAACCTCACCTAAAAGTTCTGCAAACTTGGAAGCATGATCAGCTTCTTCCAAAGCAGCTCTGTGATAGTAATCACCGATTTCAGGATAACCTTCTCTAAATGCCTGGCGGCTCATTGCAAGATACATACCAACTTCGGAACACTCAGCTTCGAAATTAGAACGAAGGTCAGCCATAATATCTTCAGGCGCACCCTTTGCTACCCCAACAACGTGTTCAGCTGCCCATGTCATTTCGCCTTCCTGCTTTGTAAATTTTTCAGGTCCAACGTGACATACAGGACATTCTGCTGGTGGTTCTTCACCTTCATATACATAGCCGCAAACACTACATACCCATTTTGCCATAGTAATTCTCCTTTCAACTTTTCATACATACAATAGTCCTGATTAAATTTCTTTAATCCTCGTACTTAAATTTTACTGAAATATCTTTTGAATAGCAACGAAAAGAAGAAATTGAACGGAAAAATAAACATAAAAAAACAACCTCAAAATCTCTATGAATTCAGAGGTTGTTACAGTTTAATTATTAGGAAAAATATAGGAGTACATATAGTGGTCCTCCCATTTTCCATTTAGAAGAACTTTGTCACGAATAAGACCTTCCTGTTGAAAGTTTAATTTTGATAACAGGTTAATGGAAGGAGTATTCGAAGGCATTACAATAGCTTCCACTCTTCGAAGATGAAGTTCTTTATCCATAATTTCCATCCCCCTTTGTATGGCTTCTTCCATATAGCCTTTTCTTCGAAACTCTCTGTCCATTTTGTAACCAAGCGTAGCACATTTATAAATGGAGTGATTGATGTTTCGGAAACTTACCGTTCCAACAATCTGAAAGGGATTTTCCTTCTCGAATAAATAGAGGCGAAGCAGTTGGTTTTTCTTAAAATACTGAAGTTCATAATTTAACATTACCGTGTGATAGTTTAAATTCGTGGCATCTTCATATTTTAATGGCTCATAAAGGGCGAATTCCTTATAGTTTCGCTTATAAAAATCCAAGACCATATGGGCTTCGTTATGACTTAATACTTTTAAATATAGATGGTCGGTTTCATAGGTATGATTCATAAGTCTAGTCCTCGAATTTCCGCCTTCTTAACGTAAGAAGACATAATTTCTTTGTAACGAAGAAGTGTTGCATCTGCAGGAGTATGAAGATCTTTTTGCAGAACCTGCTCACTGTCTTTAAAGGGCTGGATATAGTAGGCTTTTGCACCCCGAATCCACTCTCCTATTTTGTAAAAGTCTTCCTCTGTATGATATTCCGAAACAACAGTGGTTCGAAACTCGTAAGGGACATGTTCTTCTAACAAAAAAGATACACTTTCTTCAATTCCTTTTATATTATAATCCTTAAATCCAACCGTTGAAGGATACTTATCTTTAGAATTTTTAATATCGACAGCTACGTATTGGACTAATTCGTGTTCTACTATTTTTTTTAGCGTATTTGGTGCAGTACCATTGGTATCTAGTTTAATCTCAAGCCCGAGGTTATGAACTTTTTGGCAGAATTCAAAAAGGTCAGTTTGTAAGGTACATTCGCCGCCTGTAATTACAAGACCTTCCAGGGTATGGGCTCTTTTTTTCAGATGAGTAAAAATTTCTTCTTCAGAAATTTCTTCTCCAATACCACTGATTAACTCGCTGTTGTGGCAGTAGGGACATTTCATATTGCAGCCGCCCGTAAAAATTATAGAGGCAAGCTTTCCGGGATAATCTAAAAGTGTAGTTTTTTGTAAACCCAAAATCTTCACGAAATATTCCCCTCCTCCTAAAAAAATGGTAAGATACCCTTAAGATTATTTCATTATAGCAAAGCGAAAGGGGAAAAGAAATATGGGCTTAAAGGAGAATATGGCCGAAAAAAAGGAAATTAAGACCAGAGAAAAATATATGAAGATGGCTTATAAAGAG
>JAIKXK010000203.1 GCA_024684155.1 Lachnospiraceae bacterium
GCTGAGGATGGATATTTTAGTGGATTTATTACCTCCACTATGTCTCCGATTGTATTTGATGTTATTTTCTTGACGGCAACAGCGTTTGTTGTATACATGGGAGTCGATAAGGGCATTGAAAAGGTTTCAAGAATTCTAATGCCAATTTTATTTGTTCTTGTAATTGTAATTGCAATTTTTTCTATTACGGTGAAGAATCCAGAGACAGGTGTATCCGGATTAGATGGATTGAAGGTGTATTTAATTCCTTCCTTTGAGGGTATTGGATTAAAAGAGTTTTCTGTTGTAGTAATTGATGCCATGGGACAGCTTTTTTACAGTATTTCCGTAGCCATGGGAATTATGATTACCTTTGGTTCCTATGTAAATGACGATGAGGATTTAATGAAATCTGTTAACCGAATCGAGATTTTTGATACTTTGGTAGCCATCCTAGCAGGTGTTATGATTATTCCTGCAGTAGTGGTATTTATGGGAACAGAAGGAATGGACAAGGGACCAGGACTGATGTTTGTAGCACTCCCTAAGGTATTTGAAGCCATGGGTGGTATTGGCCAGGTTATTGGAAGTATTTTCTTTATAATGGTATTGTTTGCTGCATTAACCAGTTCCGTTTCTGTTTTAGAGGCTGTAGTTTCTGGTTTGATTGATCGCTTCCACTGGTCACGTCGCCGTGCAACGGTGATTGAATATGTTATGGCGTTGGGGATTGGTATTGTGATTTGCCTGGGATATAACGTATTCTACTTTGAACAGAAGATGCCAAATGGTGGTACAGGACAGATTTTAGATATTGTAGACTACCTGGCAAATAATATCTTTATGCCGATCGTTGCCATTGGAACCTGTATTATGATTGGCTGGGTTGTAAAACCTAAGGTTGTAATTGATGAAGTAACAAAGAATGGTGAGAAATTCGGCAGAAAGAATTTGTATAAGGTAATGGTTACTGTTATTGCACCAATTCTTTTAACCATTTTATTACTAGGATCCCTGGGAGTATTATAATTAAATGAAAAACGCTATGAAAAAAATGATTCCCTTACTGTTATGCATCAGCTTACTGTTTTGTGGCTGTAATGCAGCGAAAGATTCTTCTGAAACTACAACTTCTGATGGCATGGCAACAGAAGAAACAGTGACAGAAGAACAGGCAAATGAAGAGGCATCTGATAGTGAAAGTGAAGAGAAGGTAGAACAAGAGGAAGAAAAACCGGAAGAAATTGATGTATCTTCTTTAGAGACCACTGTTTGGTATACCACAGATATGGTAAATGTAAGAGCTGCTGCATCAACAGAGGCGGAAGTGATAACCACTGTCTCCCGTAGAAGTGAAGTGGATAAGGTGGATGAAGAAGGAGAATGGAGTCGTATCGTTATTGATGATGCCATCGGCTATATTTACAGTGAATATTTAGTAGAAGAACTTCCAACAGTAAGTGGTACTATAGTAATTGATGCAGGCCATCAATCTTCTGCAAATTTGGAAAAAGAACCAATCGGTCCCGGCGCTTCAGAGACAAAGGCAAAGGTTGCAGGAGGAACCTCCGGAGTTGTAAGTGGCTTAGCAGAGTATGAATTAACCTTGATGGTATCCTTAAAGTTACAGCAGGAATTAGAGTCCCGTGGTTATGAAGTAATTATGGTTCGTACGACAAATGATGTAAATATTTCTAACAGTGAACGTGCACAGATTGCAAACAATGCAAATGCCGATGCTTTTATAAGAATTCATGCCAATGGCTCAACCAATTCTTCTGCAAGTGGTGCTATGACCATTTGCCAAACTGCATCAAATCCGTATAATGCTTCGTATTACGCTCAAAGTAAAGCTTTATCCAGTGCAGTGCTTGACTGTTTAGTGGCAGCTACGGGTTGTAATAAGGAATATGTCTGGGAAACAGATACTATGAGTGGTATTAACTGGTGCCAGGTCCCTGTTACCATTGTGGAAATGGGATATATGACAAATCCAACGGAAGATGCACTTATGGCTACGGATGATTATCAGTGGAAAATTGCAAGAGGTATTGCAGACGGAATAGATCAATATATGCAATAATTTTATAGAAGACTTTAAAAATATGAAAAATTAGGCTATACTAACAATCAGTATAGTCTATTTTTTATTTAGGAGGTGTTTATGGCAAATCAAAAAGTAAACCAAAGAAAAGTTGCAATGATCGGATGTGGATTTGTAGGAAGTGCTTCAGTATATTCACTTATGCAGTCGGGACTGTTTTCCGAGATTGTTTTAATAGATGCAAACCGTGATAAGGCAGAAGGAGAAGCATTAGATATTAGTCACGGACTTCCTTTTGCAAAACCTATGAATATTTACGCAGGAGATTATGATGGTAGTGATGATGCAGCAATCATTATTGTTTCTGCGGGAGCTGCACAAAAGCCCGGGGAAACCAGACTGGATTTAGTAAAGAAAAATGTGGGTATTTTTAAAACCATTATTCCAGAAATTGCAAAGAGAAACTGTCAGGGAATATTATTGATTGTGGCAAATCCAGTAGATGTACTTACCTATGCAGCACTAAAAATGAGCCACTTTCCTGCAAACAGAGTAATAGGATCTGGTACCGTATTAGATTCTGCCAGATTTAAATATCTATTAGGAGAACACTTAGAAGTGGATTCTCGAAGTATTCATGCCTTTATTATTGGTGAACATGGTGATAGTGAAATTGCCACCTGGAGTAGTGCCAATGTATCAGGCATTCCTATTCACAAAGTTTGTGAAATGAGAGGATATATTGATCACGATTATGAAACAGATCGTATTGCAGACGAAGTAAAAAATTCTGCTTATGAAATTATTGATAAAAAGGGAGCTACCTACTATGGAATTGGTATGGCAGTTCGAAGAATCTGTGAAGCAATTATTCGTGATGAAAAATCAGTACTTCCTGTTTCTTCTTTAATGACAGGTCAGTATGGATTAGATGGGGTATGCTTATCCATGCCGGCAATTGTTGGTGCAAATGGAGTTGATACCTTACTCCCAATTCCTTTATCAGAGGAGGAGGAAAAGGCTTTAAAGGAATCGGCAGATACCTTAAAACAGGTAATTGATGAAGCAATTGACTTTTAATAATTCCTAATTATAAAATGTGAAAAAATTGTAAAAAGATGGCAAAATTCATTGTTTTGCCATCTTTTTTGGTATAATGAGGTGGTATGTAAGAAAAGTATCACTATGGGAGGTAGTAGTATGTCTGAAGGAACACAGTTTATTGATATGCGAAATGATCTGCTGGCTCAGAAAACCATAAAGGGATTGGAATCTAGAAACATGAAAGGCTATTATGCTAAAACAAAGGAAGAGGCACTAAAAATTGCCCTGGATTTAATTCCCGAAAAAAGTAAAATCACCATGGGTGGTGGTATGAGTGTAGGTGAAATTGGCTTAACAGAGGCTCTTTCCAAAGGAGATTATGATTTTGAGCCAAGAACGAATGCCTACGAAGCAGATATCTTTTTAGGCAGTACCAATGCCATGACAGATGATGGAGTCCTTGTGAATATTGATGGAAATTCCAATCGTGTATCTGCCTATGCTTATGGACCTAAGAAGTTAATTTTAATTGTAGGAATGAATAAGGTCTGTGGTGATGTAGATGGTGCCATGAAAAGAGCAAGAAATGTAGCAGCACCAATTAACGCTCAGAGATTTGGATTAAGTACTCCTTGTGCAAAAACAGGTGCCTGTTCTAATTGTAAGTCACCAGATACTATTTGTTGTCAGTTTTTGGTTACAAGATATTCAAGACACGAAGATCGTATTCATGTAATCTTAGTAAATGACAATTTAGGGTTTTAATTAAATTTGTATCGGCAGAGGCCGTTATAAATAAATAATTTGATGGGAGGAATGACTATGTGGTCAATCAGTAACCTAAAAAACAGGGGAAAGGTAGCATTTAAACGAAACTATTGGAAGAGTGTTTTGGTATGTTTGCTTCTTTCAATTATTGTAGGAGGGTTTGCTTCGTCGGGAGCTTCAAACTCTGCTGCAGAGGAAACAACATCACAATCTTCTGATTTTGAGTATGTACCCGGCAATCGATATGAGGGCGGCGAAGGAAGCTTTTATTTTGACGAAAGTACCGGTGAATTTAGCTATGATATTGGAAATGACTTTCCTGGAGATGTTCAGGATGCTTTACCAGACAGTGGGAGCTCTAGTAGTATTTTTTCCAATATGTTAGATGGCAGCCTTATGGCAATGGCAGCAGGAACCGTATTTATTATTGTAATTGTTGCAATTGTAATTGCTATTATTATTGATATCTTTTTATACAACCC
>JAIKXK010000218.1 GCA_024684155.1 Lachnospiraceae bacterium
ATCTTGAGGAAATATGGAACACAATTTCGTTACGAAAAAATCATGCGCTAAAATTTCTCCGTAAGACGAAAGAATGTATATGTTAATGAGCGCTTCTAAGGAGTCACTCTTATTTCTCGCTCATTACAGTTGTAAGTATAACACCCTAAAGGACACAAAAAGGACACAGCATTTGTGTCCTTTTTCTTGCAATTGCACTTATTCAAATACAATGAATTATCTTTTTATTAAACAGGATAAGCTCCATTTTTTGTATCAGCCTTTGCAGGATCAACATGAGTCTGCTGTGCCTGACGGTACTTAAAGAACTCTGTAGCAACCTGAGGGAATAATGCATAAGACAATACATCTTCTTCCTGCTGTTTCCACTGGCTCATTTCCTTTTCAATAGACTCAAGCTGAGGCTCAAGTAAATCTGCTGGGCGACAGGTAATAGCATTCTTTGCATCATCACCTAATACTTTTTCAACAATTTCAGGATTGAAAGGTTTTACTGTCTGACCATATTTACCAAGTAAAATATCCTTAGTTTCGTTTGTAGCAACCTTATATCTTTCACCCATTAATACGTTAAATACAGCTTGTGTACCAACAATCTGTGAAGAAGGTGTAACTAGAGGTGGTTCACCTAAATCTTTACGTACTCTAGGCACTTCTTCTAATACTTCGTTAAATTTATCTTCCTTACCCTGCTCTTTTAACTGAGAAAGAAGGTTTGAAAGCATACCACCAGGTACCTGGTAAAGTAATGTTTTAATGTTAACACCTAATACCTTTGGATTCATAAGTCCAGAGTCAAGAGCTTCCTGACGCTGAGGAGCAAAGTAATCTGCGATTTCAGCTAGAAGTCCCTGATCAAGGCCTGTATCAAATTCAGTACCCTTGAATGCTTCAACCATAACTTCAGTAGCAGGCTGAGAAGTACCAAGTGCAAAAGGACTCATAGCAGTATCGATAATATCACATCCTGCTTCAACAGCCTTCATATAGGTCATGGAAGCTACACCTGAAGTATAGTGAGTATGTAATTCGATAGGCAAAGAGGTAGAACTCTTTAATGCACGAACTAATTCATCTGCTTTCTGAGGAACCAAAAGTCCAGCCATATCTTTAATACAAATAGAATCAGCACCCATATCTTCAATCTTCTTGGCCATAGAGGTCCAGTATTCTAAAGTATAGGCATCACCCAAGGTATAAGACAAAGCAACCTGTGCATGTCCTTTTTCCTTATTACAAGCTTTAACAGCTGTTTCAAGGTTTCTAATATCATTCAAACAATCAAAAATACGAATAATATCAATACCATTGGCAATAGATTTCTGAACGAAATATTCTACTACATCATCAGCATAAGGCTTGTATCCCAAAATATTCTGTCCACGGAATAACATCTGAAGCTTTGTATTCTTAAATCCATCACGAAGCTTACGAAGTCTATCCCAAGGATCTTCTTTTAAGAATCTGAGGCAGGAATCAAATGTAGCTCCACCCCAGCACTCTACTGCGTTATATCCAACCTGATCCATTTTATCAATGATTGGTAACATCTGCTCTGTTGTCATACGAGTGGCAATCAAAGACTGATGTGCATCACGAAGAACGGTCTCAGTAATTTTTACCGGTTTTCTTTCTTCTGCCATTTTATTTCTCCTTTATCTAAATTAAACTCCGAAAATAGCCATAAATACACCTGCTGCTACAGCCGTACCAATTACACCTGCAACATTAGGTCCCATAGCATGCATCAAAAGGAAGTTTGTAGGATCTGCTTCTGCACCAACCTTCTGAGATACACGGGCTGCCATAGGTACTGCGGAAACTCCGGCAGAACCAATAAGTGGATTGATTTTTCCCTTTGTAAGGAAACATAACAATTTTCCAAATAGTACACCAGCTGCTGTACCAAAGCAAAACGCAACCAAACCTAAAACTACAATCTTGATTGTACTTAAGTTTAAGAATGCTTCTGCAGATGTGGATGCACCTACAGATGTACCAAGTAAAATAACGACAATGTACATTAATGCATTACTTGCTGTATCAGAAAGCTGACGAACAACACCAGATTCTCTGAAAAGGTTACCTAGCATAAGCATACCAACAAGAGGTGCTGTAGTAGGTAAAAGTAAACAAACAATGATTGTAACAATTATAGGGAATAAAATACGCTCTAATTTCGATACTGGACGTAAATTTTCCATATGAATTGCACGTTCTTTTTCAGTTGTTAAGGCCTTCATAATTGGAGGCTGAATAATTGGAACCAATGACATATAAGAATATGCTGCTACAGCAATAGGTCCCATCAATGCAGACTGTCCTAATTTTCCTGCCAAAAAGATTGACGTAGGTCCGTCTGCGCCACCGATAATTGAAACAGCCGCAGCTGCCTGATCGGAGAAACCTAGCAAAATAGCTAATAAATATGCTGAGAAGATACCAATCTGTGCTGCAGCTCCAAGAAGGAAACTGATTGGATTGGCAATCAAAGGTCCAAAGTCTGTCATAGCACCTACACCTAAGAAAATAAGCGAAGGTAAAATTGACCACTCATCGAGTGTGTAGAAGTAATACAAAAGTCCTCCTACCCCATTTGCGGTTTCTTCCGGAGATGCAATGATATCCGGATAAATATTAACCAACAACATACCGAATGCAATAGGAACCAAAAGCAAAGGTTCATATCCCTTTTTAATTGCAAGGTATAAGAATACACATGCAACGGCAATCATAACGTAATTACCAACTGTTAAGTTTAAAAAGGCTGTCTGGTGGAGTAGATTGGACATAGTTTCCAATACGTAACTCATTTATTTGCCTCCTAAGATTATGCTTCGTTTAAAGTTGCAAGAAGCGCACCGGCTTCAATCTGAGATCCTTCAGTTACATCGATACTAGCTACTGTTCCGTCACAAGGAGCAACTACAGGAGTTTCCATCTTCATAACCTCTAAGATTACTACTGTATCACCCTTCTTTACAGAAGCGCCAACATTAGCTGCAATCTTAAATACCTTTCCTGCTGCACCAGCTTCAATCTTAACGCTACCAGCTGCACCAGCAGATGCAGTTGCCTTCTTAGGCGCTGCCTTAGGAGCTGCTACAGGAGAAGCAGTTGAGCTTCCTCCCTTTTCTTCTACAGTTACATCATAAACATTTCCGTTAACGGTAATGGTATAATTCTTCATTTTATTATCCTCCAATATCTTAATATCTACGTTTAATAGAACGAACTACAAAGGAATCTGTAGGTGTTCCAGTCTCACTAGCAATTGCCGCAGCAATTACTGCTACTAATTCTAAATCGTCTGTTTCTTCAACAGCTGACTCAACCTTTGTTTCTTCTACTTTCACCTCACCAGTATTTGGCTTTTCAGAGAATTTCTTTTCCAAATAAGGAATGATTCTAAATCCGAAAATAACAAAACTGATAAGAACTAGAATTACAAATACAGTTAAAATACCCATTACAGTATTAAGAGCTGCCTTTGACATAATCTCACCTAGAGAATATACAAGTTCCACATTAATAGCTGTAACGTCCATACTGTTTGCATTAAATACATAGATTAATTTGGCATCTCTGTTTTCAAAATCCATGGTTAATGTAGCTGTAAGAGTTTTTCCTGATTTATCAACAACGAAATCAGAATAACCATTAAAGTTACCAACCTGGTTCATCACTTCTGCCCAATCAGAAATCAGAGAGTAATTTAATGCAGCTTCTTCACTATCTTCTGCCTGAGCTTCGTAGTAAGAAATATACTGTAACACTTCATCCTGTCCTAAAGACATTAAAGAGTTTGCAGTATTCTGCGCCGAAGCTTCTAACTGCTCTGCAGTATAATCACCATAGGTCTGTGCTTCTTTTGACTCACATCCACAAAAGGCAAATATCACAGCTAAGCAGCAGGCAAGAAATATAAGTCTTTTCTTCATAACTTCACCGCCTTACTTCGCACTGTGTTTTTTATATACGCTGTCACTCTTTTCAAAAAGCATATCAAATCCTGCAATTAAATACTTTCTTGCATCAGCAAAATTAACTACACGATCAACGATTCCACGACGTGCTGCATTCATAAGACCGCTCTGAGTTTCTTCAAACTCTAAAGAAGCCTTTGCAACATCACCGGATTCACCTGCTAAAATTCCACCAGCAAGATTTGAATCCATAATACTCATCTCAGCATCAGGGAAAGCAAATGTTAAATCTGCTCCTAATGATTTTCCATTCATAAATAAATAAGCTGATCCACCAGCCTTCTTTGTAATAAGATTTACTTTAGGAACTGTAGCTGATGCAAAAGCAATACTAAGTTCAGCTAATGCCTTAGGTAAATTCTTTTCAGCACATTCGCATGCCTTATATGCATCTACATTTGTAAGACTAAGTACAGGGATTTCATAAGCATCACAGAACTTAACAAAAGAAGCAGCTTTTCTAGCACCATTTGCTGTAAGGATTTCTCCAGCTTCTACTGCCTGGTTTCCAACTACACCTGTAGTCTGTCCGTTTAAAATAACGAATCCAGTAATCATATCCTTTGAAAAACCAGCCTTTGTTTCAACAAAAATGTTAGCATCAGAAAGTTCAGCGGCAATTGCAGCTACTTCTTCTCTCTTTTCTTCAAGACCTACAGATGCACGATTTAAATCATCGAGACATTCATCAGCAAACGCTCCATCCATAGCAGATGAAGGAAGAACAGCTACCATCTGTCTAATCTTATCTAAAACTTCCTCTTCTGAACCGATGCCATCCACATTTCCATTATCAAACTGGAACTGTGCAGAAGAAGTATCATTCTTTTCAGAACTGTTTCCTGTAATTGCATCAGGTGAATTTACAAATAATTTTGCATCATTTGTCATATAAGCAAAATCAGAAAGTGCTGGAAGCACTGATAAACCACCACCGCAGTTTCCGAAGATTCCTGTAATCTGAGGAATGCTTCCACTTGCTTCACAAGCTTTTGCAATCATTTCTCCAATTGCTTCTGTTGCATCAAAAGCTTCCTGTAAACGTACACCGCCACAGTCAAGTAAACCAATAACTGGAGCTCCCATTTTCATAGCTTTCTCATACACATTCAAGATTTTTTTGGCATGCATCTCACCGATGGTACCATTCAAGACACTGCTATCCTGACTATAAACAAACACCAATCGTTCATCAATCAATCCATAACCAGTTACAACACCATCAGAAGGCGCCTTCTTAGGATCAAGATTAAAATCAGTAACTCTTGCTGTTACCAAAGAACCTAATTCAACGAAGCTATCTTCATCTAAAAGATTCTCGAGTCTTTGAATTGCAGAACTGTTAAGTCCTTCACTCATGTCTTTTCCCTCCATTTATATTAAAATTTCAAAAATTGCGCTAGGTTAATCATATCGAATTTATAAGTTTATTTCAATAGAAAAACGCAATAATTGTCAAAAATTTATCAATATTTTTTAGCACAAAAAACGCCGGTTCAAAATAACCGGCATTTTAATATACAAATGTATTCTATACCCCAACTGTCAAATGAGTTGCTTCTTCTTCCGCCGCCTGCTTAAA
>JAIKXK010000234.1 GCA_024684155.1 Lachnospiraceae bacterium
TTCCTGATGCTGTACCAACAGAATAAACTGCATCCACCTTCTTATAGGTACTCTTATTAAAGTCTTCTCTGCTTTGTTCTACACCGTTTAAATAAACTACCTTTACCAATTTTGCAATATAACCGGTGTAAGCACTGGTTGTTTTTTGCATGTAACCAATTGGCTGAGCATTATCTGCCTGATAAACAGTAGTGTAATCTGTCTGTTCTATAATTTCACTTACGAAATCAACTGTTCGTCCTTCTTCTCTTGTATCATTTCCATACACGTTACAGGTAATGGTAGAACCATTTGTTGTAACTTCTAAATAAATTGGATACTCTGTATCGTTGGTAAATTTTAAATCCTTATAATCTCCAGCAATAGCTGCATCAGCAGAAGGATCTACATAATGAACTGTCATAGAGTGAGGATATCGCTCATCAATCTGTAACTCAGCTCGAATCACAGCGTTATAAATGGTAGATGAAATCTGGCAAACACCACCGCCTACAGCTTCTACCGTCTGTCCATTTTCATAAGCACCCGCCATAGCATATCCATTATCTTCTGTAATAGGATTTAATTTTCCTGCAATAGAAATCTGCTCTCCTGGATATAATACAGTACCATTTATTTTTGAAGCTCCATTTGCTACGTTAGTTTTTCTGCCTGAGGCAGAAGTGGAATAGTCTGTGGTATAGCTTCCCATTAAATCTGTAACTGTCTGTAATGCTTCTGCTGAGCCTTCCGGTTCCACAGTTACGGTAGATAACTTAATGGTACAATCTTCTCCATCCCACTCATCTGCTACATAAGTTGCAATTTCATCAGATGCAGAATCTAAATCGATGGTATAACCACTTTCACCTTCTACTAACTGAAACTCTCCGTTTTCACGGGTCAGTCCATAGTTAACAGCTTCTTTTTCCAATGTAGATAAATTTTCTTCCAAGTAAGCAGAAATCACTGCACTACTTACCACAGGTGTCACAGTAAAATCTTTTGTTCCACCATTATTAAGATTTTGATTTGCTTCAAATCTTTCTATAATATTTCCAGTTTGTCCGTAATAAAGTGCCTTTTCAACTACGGCTTCACTTTCAATATCAACCTGTAAATCTGAACCGCTGCAGGTTAAGGTATTACTACCTGCCTTTAAGGTAATTTCTGCGCTTTGATATTTTTCTACCTCTGTAGAAATGGCTTCAACGGCTTCATCTTTTGTCATTCCGGAAACATCAATTCCATTAATGGTGATTCCATCTGGAATTATATGGCGTTTTGTTTCTGAAGCCTGACTATAAAGCACTCCGGCAAAAAACAACACAAAAGCACAAATAATAAGCACAACTGCTTTTGTTCCAACACTAAACTTATTCCTACTCATTTAATTCCCTTTCGTTAAACAACAAATCTTAGGAATTATAACACTAGCCATAGGAAAAAACAATTTACCTTTTGCACTATTTTGTATTGAAAATATCCAATAAAGTCATTAATAATTTCTCTTTATTAACTGGCTTTAATAGGTATCCACTTGGTCTTAATGCCAAAGCTGCCGCAATTTGAGCTTTATCATTTACTCCTGTTAAAAATACAATTGGAATGTTTTTGTAATTTGGTTTTTGGTGAATTTTTTGCATGGTTTCCGGGCCATTCATTCGAGGCATTTCATAATCTAATAAAATCACCTCTGGCTTTTCAATATCCAAAATATCCAAAGCTTTTACTCCATTAGTGGCCACACAAACATTGTAGGTATCATCCAACAGACTCTTAATATTTCGAAGAGTTCCTGCATCATCATCCACAATCATAACTTTGTGCAACATGCTTCGATCCATCTGACTTTCCAGTTTCACTTCATGATGCTGTGTACCTCCAGAAAAAATTCCTGGTGTTCCTGATAGATCAATATCCTCTAGCTCCAGGCTAGCCAGTTCTGCCTCCAGATCACTTAAATCCATTGGTTCAAGATTTAAACCATCCAAGTCTAAATCATCTAAGTTAAAATTATCGCTCATCTTGTGCACCTCCGGTTTCTTTTAAAACATCTAGCATTTTTTGTAACCCATCCTTTGCCGCCGTTTCATCTAATCCTGTTACAGCTGCTTCTATTAAAGGAATATACTTATCTGCTTCTTCCGAAAAAGTAAATTCTTTCAATTTTCTTAATGCCATATCTGCGGCATCTATATCCATATTATATAAGGCCTGAATAATTATCTGAGCCAATCTATAACAGATGGTTACATTTCCTTGTTTCTTTTCTGTATTATCCTCTACGCCAATATCAAATGTTCCCTTTATCTTTTCCTGATAGGACATCCATTCTTTAATAAAGATTGGATGAAGAGATTTGATTTCTTCCAGTTTTTTGTCTTTTGCCGCATATTCCAGTAGTTTCGCAGGTCCTGCCAGAGAAATAATACCTACGGTTGCAGATAAACTCTTCATAGAGTGAACCAGAATTCGATATTCATCAAAGATCTCATCAGCTTCCCCATTTTCTATGAGCTTCTCATAAAATCCATTTAGTTTGTCAGCCTGGACAGGAAGCAATGTATAAAATTCTCCCAAAGAATCTTTTAACAAATCTTTACTTGGAAGATGTAGCCATGCAAAGTTCCAATCCAATCCTTCTACTGATGGTAAATCATCTGGCGCAAGCCCTCCCTGCTCGAATACACTTTCCCGATCCTCCTGTGGCATTGGTGCCATCATGGATTCCGGAATACTTTTTCGTATGGCTTCTTCTAACTGACCAAACACAATCGGTTTTGATACAAAACCATCAAAGCCAGCTTCCATATACTTTTCTTTTGCGCCAGAAATTGCATTGGCCGTCAACACATAAATCGGTGTTTTTTGATTTAATCCCACCTCATCCTCTCGGATAAAATGAAGTGCTTCTATACCATCCATTTCCGGCATCATATGATCCATAAAAATAATATGGAAGGATTCTCTTCTGCACATTTCTATGGCATCAGAACCACTTGAAGCTTCATAAATTTGCACTCTCATTACCTTTAGCAAGTTTCGAACCACGTGACGATTTAACCTGTTATCATCAACTACTAACAGTTTAACATCTGGTGCAATAAAGCTTCCTCCAGAGTGATGCTCCGCAAAAACGTTACGATTGACTGGATCAAAATCCTCTCCTAATGGTGTATCATCTATAATTTTTTGCATCAAATCAAAATAGAATTTTGAGCCCTTTCCATACTCACTAGAAACCTTTAATTCTGAGTCCATCAAATATAAAAACTGAGCTGAAATGTTAAGGCCAAGTCCTGTGCCTTCTACATAATGGTTTTTCTTTACTTCCAATCGTTTATATACATCAAAGAGATTTGGAAGATCTTCTTCTTTGATTCCCATACCTGTATCTTCTACCTCTACATGTAGTAAAAGATTTTCTCCTTCTCTATGTCCACTAATACGAAGCCAAATCGTCCCTGCTTTTGTGTATTTCACAGCATTGGTAAGTAGATTTCCTATAACCTGTTTAATTCGCATATCATCCCCGAAAAGTCTGGTAGGCATAGTCTTATCCACATCTACAACCAGATTTAATTCTGCTTCTGAGGCACGGTGAATAATCATATTGAACATATCATGAATCATCTGTCCAAGGTCATATTCGGTCTGAACAATTTCCATTTTTCCTGATTCAATTTTAGAGGTATCTAAAATTTGGTTAATCAGAGTCAAAAGATGACTTCCTGCACTATAAATATCATTGGCATAGCCTAAGATGTCCGGATCATTGCTTTCTCGAAGAATCATCTCATCCATACCAAGAACCGTATTAATTGGTGTACGAATTTCGTGAGACATACTTGCTAAAAACATGCTCTTTGCATTGTTTGCTCTCTCTGCTGAGTCTCTTGCTTCTTCAATCTCTCCATACTGGGATTCAATGGTCATAAGGTTTCGATAATTGGAAAGCATCCATACCAGAAAGGCAATAAACGTGAAACCAACAATCATTGTATAGATTCTAAAATAACTTTTTTCATACAGAAGAGCATCCTTATGGATGTATGCGACTTCCTCTTTCACCACTTCTTTTGTATGCTCATCTAGAAGTTCAATATGGAATTCATAGTCCCCTGGTTTTAGAGCGCCTATCACCAATGGTACTATTTCATTTTGTCGTAAGGTAGTATTGGTTTCATCCAATCCCTTGATGTAATAACGAACCAAAGGATCCGTCAAAGTATAATTTAAAACACCAACTGCAATTTCGATTTTTCCATTGCCGGCCTCAATCTGATACACATCTCCATCCTGCTCTGCTGATAATCCATTTACACTAATATCATCCACACAAATCGTATAGCTTTCTGTTTCCTGTTCATAGGTATCCCTGTCAATACAACGTACTCCATCAGAGCAGGAAATATAAAACTTTTCTTCCTCTTTGTCATAGTAGTTCCATCCATCCGAAGTAATGGATGCATTTAATCCTCTTACCTTATCCAAAAGAATATAATCATAATCCGGTGTGTTTCCAATCACATCATCTAAAGCAGCAACATAAATACCGGCACTTCCTGACACCCATAATTCCTTATCTTTTGTAACACAGGCATCGTAATTATTACTGTAAGGAAAATTTGTCAGTTCATGAATTTCATCCCTGTCATCGTAAAAGAGTGCATTGCTGGTAACATAAAGATATCCTGCTCCACAACGAACTGCACGAAGAACTACCTGGGAAGTCAGACCTGCTCGATCATCAATATGTTCAATGATTTCGCCATCTCGTAAAACATAAACTCCATCACCATCACTACATGCTAATAGTTTATTATCATCCGTTTCTAAAAGGCAAAGGATTTGAGGTACTTCCAACCCATCCTTTTCTTTAAAGGTATCCACAATTTGCTCCCCAGATATGAAATAGATTCCCTCCATACCTGCTGCCGCTATGGTACCATCAGAAAGTTCTATGGACATCAAAAATCGATCTGCGTTTTCAACATCTTCCGAGCCCCCATAAACAATGATTCTTTCATCCACTGTAACTTCTATTAGACCATACATACCATAGGTACATACCCAAAGATTTCCAGCAGAATCCTTCATCATATGACGAATTTTTGTTCCTTCAAAATATTTTAAATACTCATAGGAAATCACATCTCCATTACTATTACTTAAATCCTCAACAATAATTCCATCATCAGATCCTATGTATAATTCATCTCCATCTTTATATAAGCAGTTTACAACTCCTACCTCCTGCTCCAATCTTCTGGTAGGAACGGTAAAGATATTTGCTGAAAGCTTCATGATTCCCTGTTTCCCAGAGGCATACCAAATATTATTCTGATAATCTACACAGGCATTATTGATAGAGCTGTTATATTCAGACTCCGTTAAATTCCAGAAGTTCATGGAGGCATCAATTAAGCCCATTCCATTTTCACCACAGACACAGACACCTCTCAATTCTTCTGAAACATATAAATCGTTTATAAAAGATACTTCTCCTGTATGAATACTACTCATTAAAACAGGCTTATTATCGTAAAAGCGATAATGTTCTACTGTATTCGAAGCAGTGCCTACCCACAAATCACCATTTGCCCCTACTTCAACAGAAATATAATAAGTATCCTCTTCGCTACTCCAAATAGTTTCCTTTAATCGATTATCTTCTAAGATAATTAATGCTCCACTTTGAGTAACACATGCAACTCTTCCATTATCATCCACTGCTATAGAACGCTCATAGTGAAGGTCTTCAATTTGATCAAAGGTCCCTACCAAACCATTCTTTCGAATAACAGCAAGAGATTCTACTGTTCCAACATAAATATCTCCATCCGCACTTTTTGCGATGGAACGAACCGACTCAGAAGGAAGTCCTTCTGCTACACTGTAGGTTCTAACTTCCTTTGTCTTTGTATTATATCTTGTAACGCCTTTATCATTGGTTCCAATCCAAAGAGAGTCATCCTCATCGGCATAAAGACAGGTCACACTTGAAATGGAATCTGCCAGTTCTATTTTTTCATAACTCACCCCATCATAACGATATAATCCTGAATTGCCACCTACCCAGATATATCCATCTTCTGTCTGAGTAACCGCATTCATTTCCGATGATGCCAGGCCATCATTGGAGTCATAAATAACAGAGACATAATCCATGGCAATATCTACTCCTGCGGCAGATACTGTTTGAACAGAGGATAATAAAACACCTAAGCTACAGCATAAGGCGAATAAAATAGCTGTAATTTGTTCAAATTTCTTTTTTGTCACCTTCTGATAAACTCCAATTATAGACATAACCAAAATGACATCTATCATCTTATCTGGGAAATCTACCAAGCCTTCCCCTAAAAGATACGCAAAATACCGAAATCCCAGTCGATCAACAATCATATCAACTAAAGCATCTCCCCACAGATTTCCTGTATAGCCATCATACAAAATAATATTAAGGGGATAAGACGCTATAATAGATACCATAGCTGTGGTAACGCCACAGGCAAACACCCGATAAGAGGATAACCTCTTTTGCCTGGGAAACGTAACTCCCGCTGTAATACCTACAAGAATATTGACATAAGAATACAAAAAAGCCGATAAATCAAAGGAGGTATTACACAAAGCCGATAAAAATCCAGCTGTGGCTCCACCAAATGGTCCTAGTATTACCGCTGCCAAAAATGTACCAACACTGTCTAACCATATAGGCAAAGACAATCTGCCAGCAATATATCTGCCTAAAACATTTAAGCCAATCCCTATGGCTATTACTCCAAAGGTTCGGATATTTAGTGGACACATCCACTTTTTCACCCCTATTTTTTTCATATCTTATGCTCCACCTCTATTACTTCTCTCTCAACAATTTTTCAAGGTCGCTCTGTGCTTTTTCGGCACATTCACTTACACTGATTTCCCCCTGAATCGTCTTATTCATATAACCTCCCAAAATATCACTAAACTCATTCCAGGAAGATATCATTGGTCGATAATGCCCCATTTCCAGTGCCTGGCACACCTCTTCGTACTCAGGATGAAGACTTAGAACATTCTCATCTGTCAAACAGGAATATCTGCAAGGGATTCCACCCATAACAATACTATCCATTTGCACATCCTTATCCATAAGATATGCCAAAAGAGCGACTGCCGATTCTTTATGCTGACTCTTAGAAGAAACTCCTAAGGTCCAAATACCATATACATTGGCGTTATAGGAAGGAGCTTCTGCATTTGCTCTTCCCTCTAAGGCACAATAGTCTGCAGGAGATATATCACTAGGAATGTACCAGCCAGGCCACCCCACTGCCATAGTAGCCTCTCCGGAAGCAATGGCCTTAATTAATTCTTCTTTTTCACATGCTTTTCCTGTGTGGATTAAATTTAGATAGTATTCTAGTGCTGACTTGAATTCATCAGAGTTTATGATGGGATTGTTTTCTTCATCCACAACCCATCCTCCGAAGGTAAGTAAAACCGGAAGAAAATCTACTACGATATTATTATTGGTATCTCCTCTGTATAGAAATCCAGCCTTTCCCTTCTTTTGTGAGTCGGAACAGGCCTGATACACCTTTTCTGCAGAGCTAAGTTCTTCAATACTATATCCCGTAGCCTTGACAGCTTCTTTGTTATAAAAAAGTACCGTTACATTTCCATAAAAGGGAGCTACATAAAGTTGATTATCATAATAAGAAATGACAGTTGTGGCAGGAATAATATCTTGATCAAGGCTGTAATCATATTCATCTAAGGCAATTAAGCTATCCTTTTCAATACATTCTGTTACCCAGGAACCATCCACCATACAAAGATCTAGTGGATGATCCTCATCTGTATTTAATACATAGTTATAGAGTTCTTCTTCTGATAATTCTAAAACTTCGCAGGTAACATTATTTTTATTTTCAAATTCTTCAAGGTCTGCCTTTATTACTTCCGAATAGGTGCCATCACGAAGGGCAAGAGTAAGGGTTTCTGTTCCATTTAAAGTCCCACTACTCCCTTGTTTCGAACAAGCACATAAGCCCATAATAAATATAATTACTAAAAGAATAGATACAAAACGTTTCATAAGCATCTCCCCAGATTCTTAGAAGTGTTATTATTTCTTCTCTATTATCTCAAATTTTTGCAAATTTTTATAGATGGAATTTGCAGGAATTACTCCACGAACCATAGATAATGGATATACATTGGTATGTGATCCAATTACTGTTCCTGGATTTAGTACACTATTACATCCAACTTCTACATAATCTCCAAGCATGGCGCCAAATTTTTTAAGCCCTGTTTCAATCTTTTCTTCAGACTGAGTATCCTTTACAACTACTAAAGTCTTATCACTTTTTACATTTGAAGTAATGGATCCAGCGCCCATATGAGAGTGAAATCCCAAAACAGAATCTCCCACATAATTGTAATGTGGAACCTGTACATTATTAAAAATCACGTCATTTTTAATTTCTGTAGAATTTCCCACTACACAATTTTTTCCAATAATGGCCTTTCCTCGAATAAAAGCTCCTGGGCGAACTTCTGTCCCTTCGTCAATAATCAATGGTCCATTTAAAGTAGCAGTTGGGGCAATCACTACATCCTTTGCCACCCAAATATGTTCACCTTTTTCTTCAAAGATTGATTTATCCAAAGTAGGGCCAAGTTTTAAAATAAACTCTTCTATTTCAGGAAGTACTTCCCAGGGATAGGTTTTTCCTTCAAACAACTCCTTTGCTATGGTCTCGTTTAAATCATACATATTTGAAATCTTTGCTGTTTCCATTTTATTTTCCTTCTTTTTTTGCTTTTGTTTTCTTTGATTTTGTTTCTT
>JAIKXK010000264.1 GCA_024684155.1 Lachnospiraceae bacterium
TTTTTGAGAGAGACGGGAAAAAACATCGTCTTCAGATTTTTAAAACATATCCAAAGGGAAAACCGAAGGGAAAACGTTACGCCCTAAAGGACTGTCTTATTTATGATGAGGATGATAAGATGCCAGATGGCGATAATAAAATGGCGGTTAATGATAATATATCGGGTAAAGGTAAGATCTCTGAAAAAAATAATGATACAAAGATTTATGTAGTCACTCATAAGGATTATGAAGTGGTCCGCAATCCTCTTTATGAGCCTATTACAGTTGGCTCCTTCCAAAAGAGTGACTGGATTTGGGAACAAGACGGTAAAAATATTTCTGAACTGAATCATAAGATTAATGAGTGTACAGCCATTTACTGGATGTGGAAAAATTCCAAGGCAGAGATAATAGGTCTCAATCATTATAGAAGATATTTTTATAATAATGAGCTTCGCTGCAGAGAAAATATTTTAACAGAAGATACCATAAGGTCTGTTTTAAAGGACTACGATATGATTGTATATAAGGGAAGGGTTCCGGAAGATGCAACCATAGAAGAAGAGATGCGTTGGGATTTGAAACCAGAAGTGTTTGATTTTGGATATGATATTATTACAAGAAATATTTCAAAATTCCAACCGGATTATTTAAATGATTTCTATGGGGTTATGCAGGAAAAAGAATGTTTATATTGCAATATGTTTGTAGCAAAAAAAGAGTTGTTCCGGGAGTATTGCCAATGGCTATTTTCTTTTTTGTTACCTGCAGCAAAAGAAGCGGATGTAAGCGGGTTTGATTTTCACGATGAACGTATTATTGGATTTTTTGCAGAGCGAATGCTTACGGTATGGGTTCGCCATAACCATATCAAAATAAAACCACTTCCAGTATTTATTCCATGATATAAAAGGATGTTAGCATGAAGAAAGAAGAACTAATTAGAGATTTTAGAAAAGGAAGTTTGCAATGGTATCCTTTTCCTAAAGGGGCAGAGGTGCTTTTTATTGGAAAAAAAGAGGATGCTTTATTTGAGATGCTTCAGAATAAACATCTTTCGGTGGAAATTCGAGAGGCAAGCTATTTTTCTAAAGAAGTAAACCTGGAAAAACAGTATGACTATATTGTAGCGATTGAATCTTTAGAAGTTCTTCCAAATTATGAAAGTGTTGTGGAAAAACTACTAGATTGTTTGACTACAACAGGACATTTTCTTTTGGGAGTAAATAATCGACTTGGAATTCGTTATTTTTCTGGAGATAAAGATCCTTATACAAATCAGGTGATGGATGGCGTTGATAATTATCGCCGCGCCTATAGTAAGAAAGAGGATGCATTCTTTGGAAAATGCTATGACAAAGCTACGGTGTTGAAACTAATCTCCAATAAAGAAAAAGCAGTACAATGCTATTCTGTCTATCCGGATTTTTCTAATGCCCAAATTTTACTTCGAGATGATTATGAGTCTCCGGAAGATTTAGCAATTCGAATTTTGCCTGCCTATCACTCTTCAAAAACCGTATTTTTAGAAGAAGAATTTTTATACAACTCTTTGAGAGAAAATCACCTTTTTCACGAAATGGCAAACTGTATTCTGTTTGATGTCATGAATCAAAATGCATCGAAACAAACTATTTTGCAGGTTACAAGTAGCATGGGACGGGATGAACGGGATTCCTTTCTTACAGTGATTTATGAAGATGACCTTGTGAAAAAAATTCCGGCCTATGAAGAAGGACGAGAAAAACTAAAGGATATGGAAAGAATATCCGCTGAGCTAAAAGATGCGGGAATCCATGTGGTGGATGGTAAGGTAGAAGAGAATACTTACTGTATGCCTTTTATCAAAGCAAAAACCTGTCAGGTTTATTTTGAAGAGATACTAAATCAGAACGTAGATTTGTTCTTGGAGAAAATGGATGAGTTTGTACAGCTGATAATAGACTCTTCTGAACATATGAAAGAAGATTCCTTTGATGGCGAAGGGGTAGTTTTAAAAAGAGGCTATCCGGATATGATGCCATTAAACAGTTTTTATATAGATGGTGAAATCGTGTTTTTTGATCAGGAGTTTTCTATAGAGAATTATCCGGCCAATGCCATTATTATTCGTGCAGTTTATTGTATGGGAACAGCAATTGCAAGAAACGGAAAGTTAAAGGTGGAGGATTTAATCAAACGGTATCATCTTGATACTTGTTTGGATAAGTGGAATCAGATGCAGGCTGAATTTATCGTTCAGCTTCGAAATGAAAAGGAATTACATTCTTATTTTGATCATGTAAGAAGAAATCCCAATATGACCCATTCCAATCGTCAACGAATGAACTATTCCACTGATGAATATCAAAGAATTTTTGTAAATATCTTTGAAAATTTAGAATATAAAAAAGTGATTCTATTTGGAACAGGAAGATTTGCGGAACGTTTTTTAGAATTATATGGTACGGATTATTCTATAGCGGCAGTAATCGATAACAACTCATCACGACACGGAGAAGACTTCCACGGAGTAAAGATAAGCGGACCGGAGATTTTAGAAGAATATGAACTTGGAACTTATCGAGTAATTGTTTGTATTAAGAATTATCTTTCTGTAATTCAACAATTAGAAAATTTAGGAATAAAAGATTTTGGTATTTTTGATCCAAATCAGGAATATCAAAGACCTCGTCATAACCTTGAAATACAAAATGATGTGAATCAGGATGCCAAGCCGAAGAAATATTACACGGGATATATATCCGGGGTATTTGATTTGTTCCATGTAGGACATTTGGAAAAGTTTAAATTAGCAAAAGAACAGTGCGATTATCTAATTGTAGGACTTGTTACAGATGAAGGTGTTAAGAAGTATAAAAAAACAACACCTTTTGTCCCTTATGAAGAACGAAAGGCTATGTTAGAGGCATGTAGATATGTGGACGAGGTGGTGCGGATTCCTTTGGATATAAATGGACCAAGGGATGCCTGGAAGATGTTCCACTTTGATGTACAGTTTTCCGGCAGCGATTATGTAGATGATCCATATTGGCTAGAAGAAAAAGATTGGCTTAATGACCATGGTGTTGATATCGTTTTCTTCCCTTATACCGAATCTACAAGCTCGTCAAAATTAAAAGCATTAATAGATGAAAAACTGATATAGGAAGTGTAAGAGAGGGAGTATTTATGAAAAAAATTATTACTTGTGGATTGAGATATTCAGATTTTGCTAGACAAAGAGATTTGTTTGCACTTCGAAATAATAAAGATGTAGAGATTGTGGGAGAAATTTTATTTGAAGCAAATGATGAGGAAATCTTTTTTTGTAGAAAAACGGTAGAAGAAGCTTTAGATAATTCATTTGATTTCATAATGCTTTGTGGTATGGAAAAAGAGACAGTATTGGCTGCAATAAAAAGTTGTGATAGAGA
>JAIKXK010000288.1 GCA_024684155.1 Lachnospiraceae bacterium
GCAAAAGAAAAATGACGTTCTCCGCTTTCTTCTATTTCTACAAATGCAAGGGTTGTAAAATAGTTCTCATCTTCAATCACGGCACGAACGTCAATTCCTTCGTCTTCTAATGTTTTCTTTAAAAATTTTCCATGCATATCACTTCCAACTTTCCCGATAAAAGCTGTTTTATATCCCATATGACTTGCAACTGTTAAGAGATTTGACGGTGCTCCTCCCGGATTTTGTTCAAATAATTTCATTCCTTCCCGGCCACGTCCTGCCTCTGTAAAGTCAATGAGAAGCTCTCCAAGAGCCACAATATCAACTTCTTTTTTCATTCTCTAATTCCTCCGTATCTATACTTTCTTCCTCTTCTTTTTGTTCTAATTTTAAAAAGACTTCATGATATAACATGGTACACAAATAAGATGGCAGGGTGATTCCAAACAAAAGAATAAATATCGCTAAAAATAAGGGAAACTGATAATACAAAAATCCAAATCCCACAGTAATAATTAACATGCAGACTGTCTGTGGAAAAAAGCAGACCACTACCATTTTCACTGCATTAGAAATGGTTGCCTTAACCGTATTTTCAAAATGGGATAACAGAGGAAATACATATAAAAAGGCTGAAAGTAATACCCCAAGAAGAATCACTAAAGCTGTATAAAATCCCTCTGGCATCTCCATTTGATTGGCCACATAAAAATTCAATCCTATCAAAGCAAACATAAAAGCAAAGAACAACCATATGATTGTTCCCTGATTAAAATTTTGTTTGAAGGAATGAAGAAAGTCTTTTGTGATATATCCCTCTTCCCCACGGTGTATCCGAAGCAGACAATAATGCATTGCTGTAAGTGATGCTCCTATGGTTACGATAGGGAGACAAAATACTAAGGTAATGAGGTTTAATATCACAAGATCATAAGCCCTTCCTAATCCCTTTATAAATGAACTTTCTGGCGTAAACCAATTTCTCATATCAATACCCCTTACTCTTCTTTCAAATGATAATGACAGAGCTTCATCTTAACTTTTCCAGATGCCACAAAAGTGATTCTATCTGCGTCTAACTGCGTTTGTAATGCCGCTGTTAAAACCTGTTCCCCATCATTTACAAATATTTCCACACTATATCGATCAATTATTAATCGTAGTCGAATTTTTCCATTTTCATGTTCCACCCTCGACCGTCTTTGATGAATAATTCCTCTACGGGATCCTGAAAACTTTCGATCAATACGAAGCACAGATTCCTTTGGCCTAAAGCTAATGGACGTATAGAACCGATCATTTTTGGCAAATTGAATGGCAAAGCGATGATAAATCTCTGATAAATCTCCTGCCTCCACATCAACCGTCATATCTACTAATCTACCATCTACGCCATGAATTTCAAGTTCTTCATCCAAAAGTTCCCACTCGCCAGAAACTTTCTCTTCGCTTCGATACTCCAAAAGTTCTCGAATTGGATTTTGATAAATCCTGCCGTTTTTCATGGTGAGTTCTCTTGGCAAAGACATTTGTCCTGCCCAATAAACATTGGACTGTGGTGGCGCCACTGTATCCCAGTTTTGCATCCAGCCAATCATAACTCGACGACCATCCGGTGTCAAAATACTCTGAGGAGCATAAAAATCCAATCCATAATCTAGGGATTGAAAGGATTCCTCTGTAAACTTACCCGTCTTTTCATCGAAGTTTCCAATCAGCGCAAAGGTTCCAAATCCATTATGAAATTCTAATCCTTCCGGCAACATTTCCTGCGCAGAAAGTACCAAAATATCCTTATCTCCAAGAGAAAATAAATCCGGACACTCCCACATAAGTCCTAATCGATTGTGATTTTCTGCCACCTTTCCTACATAGTTCCACTGTAGTGCATCTTTGCTTTTATACAAAAGAACCTGGCCACCTTCTGTCTCATCACGATTTACTGCAAGCATGTTATATAAGCCATTTTCCCCACGAAAAATTTTTGGATCCCGAAAATCTTCTTTTCGTCCGCCCTTAGGCAAATCTTTTTTCGTGAGCACTGGATTTTTTTCATATTTTTCATAGTTTAATCCGTCACCTATGGCCACACACTGTTTTTGAATATCTACCGTGGTACCATCTTCCTGTTCTTCTCTATGAACCCCCGTGTAGACGAGAAGCTGCTTTCCGTCCGGCATAGTAATTGCCGTTCCGGAAAAGCAACCAGCCTCATCATAAGGGGCATCAGGCGCCAAAGCCACAGGAACATGATGCCAGTGTAATAAATCCTCTGACACAGCATGTCCCCAGTGCATTGGGCCCCATTGCATAGAGTAGGGATGGTACTGATAAAACATATGGTATTTACCGTCATACCAGGAAAACCCATTGGGATCATTCATCCAGCCAACATATGGGCTTAAATGAAATTCCGGTCGAGCTTCTTTTGGTATTTGGTTGCCATGCTTTTCTTCAAAGCGTCTTGCTTTTTCAAGTACTGTCTCTTTCATCTATTTACTCCTCAGAAGCATAACGATCATAAGCATTTTGATATACTTCCTTTAATTCATCTACACCGCAGTTTTCTTTTAAGGTAGTTAGATATGCTTCCCATTCTTCGTCTGTTGGGCCACCATCTTTTAACCACTTTCCTTCATATTCTGATACAGTGTTTTCAAAATCTGTTTTATAAAAATCAATGGTATCTAGTTCATCCTGTGTAAACACACAGTCAATTGGATATGTTGTAGTATCGTCTACATAAGGCATCCAATATTCATGTAAATCTGTTAATCTTTCAATGGCACGATCTTCCATCTTAAAGGTATCCGTATAGTAGTTTGATAAAATAAGCTTTGGTCCGGCTACTTCGTATTCGCCCTTTAATTCTCCAGCACCTTTGCCATATTTTTCCTGTGATTCTTCATCGGTAATGGAAATCCACAGTCCATCTTCATCCTGACCTGTAAAGTACACATCTTTTGGTCCATACTGAAGCTGCATTGTGTTTTCAGGAACATACCACTGGTCATAGAACTTCAATAAGTTTGCAGGGCTCTCGCAGGCACTGGTAATAGAAAGATTTCCACTGTTTGTTCCACCACCATCACGAACGGTTACATTATGAGTTCCATCAGGTCCATCAAGAATTGGTAAAAATACATAATCAGATGCATAATCCCCCATTAATTCCTCAATATACCACCAGGTAGAAACTCCTACATAGCCCTGTGAGCACTTAGAAATTAACTGAGTGTCATCCTGACTGAAGGTTTCTGGATCCATAAGACCTTCTGCATACCAATCGTGGAAGTAGGTCATAGCATCACGATATCCATCCCAGGTACATACAAAATCAACTTTTCCATCTTTTTGTAATACAAGGTCGTTAATGATATCGTTTGTCCAGTTGGTAAATCCAAAACCGGCATAAAAAATATTCTGTCCCCAGCACCACTGATCATATCCGGTTGACATTGGAATAGTAGATCCTGCTTCATTTCCATAGTATTTTGCACTCATATCATTTTCCTGAAATGCCACCAGACAATCATGTAGTTCATCTAAGGTAGTAGGAACTTCAAGACCAAGATCATCTAACCAGGCCTTATTAATCATGGCAAACTGAGGAACGGTAAAGATACTGTAGTTTTCCTCATCACCAATTGCTGCTGTTCCCATTTGTTCTCCTGAAGGAAGGCCATA
>JAIKXK010000308.1 GCA_024684155.1 Lachnospiraceae bacterium
GAGGAACTTCGTGCACATTATTTATAGGATGATTTAAATGATAACAGTTGCGATAGTAGAAGATTTAAAAAAATCAGCAGACATCTTAACTGGTTATATATCTAGATTTGAGGAAGAAGAGCATCATTCTTTTAGCGTTACCCATTATCCGGATGCATTATCTTTTTTAGATGGCTATAGTGGATATGATTTGGTATTTATGGATATTGAAATGCCATATTTAAACGGAATGGATGGGGCTCTTCGTTTTCGTGAGAAGGATAGTAGTGCGGTGTTAATCTTTGTTACCAATTTAGCGAATTATGCGGTGCGGGGATATGAAGCAGATGCTTTGGATTTTATTGTTAAACCGGTAAGATATTCGGATTTCCGTTTTAAGTTATTAAGAGCCATCCATGTAATCGAAGGGAAAAAGGATAAAGAAATTACAGTTGTTTTAAAGGATGGATTAAAGCGGTTTTATGTTTCTGATCTGTTGTGGGTGGAAGTCAGTGGACATCAGCTTACCTATGTATTAACCAATCGTGAAATTAAGGCAAGAGGCACACTTCTTGAAGTGGAAAAAATGCTTAAGGGATATGGATTTTTACGATCTCATAATGCCTATCTTGTAAATGCCAGATATATTGATGAAGTAGTTGGAAATGAGGTTATAATTCGAGAATCTCAAATTCCAATTTCGAAACCGAAGAAAAAACAGTTCCTTCAGGAATTGGCAAAGTTATACGGGAAAGGAAGTGTGTAATATGGAGATTATTGCAGCTTTTTTTGGAACATTGCTAAATTCCTTTTTCATACAAATCTATATAGGAGCTCTACTCTTTGCAGGTAAATACAGAAAAAAACGAAACAGAAAAGAAATAATAGGATTGTTTGTTTTGTTTTTGGTAATGTCAATTGGACTGATGTATTACGTCTTTTTCATAAATACCTTTTGGGCTGTCGAGTATATTTATTACATCCTTTGTGTTTTATTTTCCTATTTGCTCGTTAGTTTTTCTTATGAAGAGCCCTGGGAAGAAATTCTTTTAGGGATAGTTTCCGGTTATCTCGTTCAGCATATTGCCTCTCAGATTAATCAGATTTTTATGATTGATAAAGAGGAAGTAATAACGGGGAGAGCAGGCGGCAAAATACTTTTCTTTTCCATTCAACAGGCATGTATCGTAGCTGCTATATACATTTTTATATATTATATTTTTGCAAGGAAAACAAAACCTTTGCCGGAGTCTCCAAAGGTTAAAAAGAGCATGATACTTTTATCTCTTGTCACTTTTTTAGTGGTACTGGTGTTATCAGGTGTTCGTGATCAGTATGCGATGGAAAACTTCGCACTGAATATTATTACCCGTATCTATTCAATTTTCTGCTGTATATTTATTTTTGTACTTCGTTACAATATTATTCAGATTCAGGAACGGAGTATGGAAAATCGCTTGCTGATGCAGATGAACGAGATGCAGCTTCGACAGTATAAGCTTTCTCAGGAAACCATTGAACTGATTAATTTAAAATGTCATGATATGCGACATCAGATTAGTGTATGGGAAAAGAGAGGAAGTTCTGATAAGGAAGAATTACAAGAACTAGAAAACCTTATTTCGATTTATGATACTTCTGTAAAAACAGGAAATGATGTCTTAGATACAATTCTGACAGAAAAAAGTATTTTTTGTGAATATAACAAAATCCACTTTAGCTGTATTATGGATGGACAATGGCTTTCTTTTATGAAAGAAAGAGATATTTGTATCTTATTTGGAAATGCTCTGGAAAACGCCATAGAAGCTGTGGTAAAGATTGAAAATCCGGACAACCGAATGATATCCATGCGGTTAATTCGACGACATAATTTATTAATTTTTACATGTGAAAACTATTATAACGGAGAAATTCAATTAACCAATGGCGCATTAAAAACGACAAAGGAAGAAGAAAATTTCCATGGGTTTGGAATCCGTTCTATTCGAAGAGTTGCTACACTTTATGGTGGAGAAGCAACCATTGAACTGGATGAGTTATTCCACCTATCCGTTATCATCCCTTTACCAAAGACAATTTAAGCTTATAAAAAGACAATTTAGGACACACTCATAGATGGGTGTGTCTTTTTTTGTTATTTTGAAAAAAAATATAAAGGAGAAAAGTTCATGAAAAAAGAAAAGTTAAAAATGTCCTATCGGTCATATCGACGACTTTTATCACCTCTAATTGTCTTACTGGTTTTGATTGTCATTGTTTTAAATGTGGCAACAGAAAAAATGTCATCTACCATTGACATTTATTTAGGCAAGGGTAATAACGTCATTCGTGTGGCCAGTGGCACGGAAGACTGGGATACGAATTATTACGAAGAGAAATATGACTCAGCCGAGGAGGCAAAGGAAGCTGCTTATCAGGTTGCAGAAAATATTCAAAAAGAAGGAAGTGTGTTGTTAAAAAATGATGGAATACTTCCTTTAAATGATGGAGATAAGGTGATGCCATTTGGTAGAGCTTATCTTTCCCCTTCCTACGGACAAAATACCTCTAGTGGTTCTGCAAAATGGGTAATTGATCCTGTAACACCGGAAGATGGACTTAGTAGTTTTTCGATTGATACTGCAGCTTCATCTTTAATGGAAGCTCAGGCTGAACCAGAAGTAATACTGGCAGCAGAAGGTACTACCTCAACTGTAGAAGAAGATTCTCTTTTGGGTGGTGATAAAAATATCTATGAATATAATGCTAGTATTTATGATGATTTAGATACGGTTGAAAATGAAACAGGTATTGTTTTTATTTCCCGAGGTGGACAGGAAGGCGCCGACATGAAATATGATGGATATGAAGACGGCACTCCACATTACTTAGCCCTTTCAGAAAATGAAAAAGAAACCATTCGTCAGGCAAAAAGAATCTGTAATAAGGTGGTTGTGGTATTGATTTCATCTGCAACTTTAGAATTAACACCAATTACTTCAGGTGAATTAGAGGTGGACGCCATTCTTTGGATGGGTCACCCCGGAGAAAAAGGATTATCAGTATTATCAGATCTTTTGACTGGAAAGGTAAACCCTTCAGGAAGAACTGTAGATACTTACGTTTCTGATTTGACAAAGGATCCTTCATATCAAAGTATTGGAGTAAACACCTATAGTAACGTAGATTCATTGATGGCTGGATTTATCGGTGATGAATATTCTGAGATTAAGCGTACTTACAACGAATATATGGAAGGTGTATACATGGGGTATCGCTACTACGAAACTGCTGATGTAATGGATGACTCTTTTGTATATGGGCAGCTTGATGGTAAAGGTTCTGTTACAGAAAGCGGTGAAGTAATTTATCCATTTGGATATGGACTCTCCTATACCGATTTTGAGCAAAAGATTACAAATGTAACAGAAGATGATACAAGCATTACTATTACTGTAAATGTAACAAATACAGGTGATGTTGCCGGAAAAGATGTAGTCCAGCTTTATAATACATCTCCTTATACACAGTTAGATATTGACTATAAAATTGAAAAGCCTCAGACAATTCTTATGGATTTTTCAAAAACTAAAGAGTTAGAGCCGGGAGAATCACAGGATATTTCCATAACTCTTGATAAAGAGGAGTTTGCATCCTATTGCTATACTCACGAAAATCCTAATGATACAGTGGGTTGTTATGTATTAGAAGAGGGAGAATATATTATTTCTCTTAGAAACAATAGTCATGATGTAATTGATCAAAGAACTATGACAATCGGAGAAACTCTATGGTATGACGGAAGTGACGAAAATCATATTCGATCAACGGATAAAGTGGCAGCGACCAATCTTTTCCAGACATCTTCTGACTATATGAATGAAGAAAGTAGCATTCTTTCCAGAAGCAACTGGTCGGAAACACAGCCGGAAGCAACTGAGGGAAAAACAAAAGAATTAGATGAAAAATATGCATCTTTATTGGGAAAAGAATCAAGCTTTGATGTAGAAACAGATGAAAACCTTGGAAATGTGGAAGGTAGCAAGGTATATGAAACAGAAATTCCGGAGACAGTAGATAACGGACTGACTTTGTCTGATTTAAGAGGTTTAAGCTATGACGATGAAAAATGGGATTTACTGTTAGACCAGATTGACTGGAAAGGTGACAAAGAAGGCATCTTACAAAACTTTACCGGTGCTGCGTATACAACCGGTGCAATTGAGTCTATTGGTTTACCGGATACAGTAGAACCAGATGGCGCCAATGGATTAAAAATTGGTGGTACCGGTGAAGGCGGCTATGATATGACACAGAGTTCTTCCTTTGGATTTGCACCATTAATGGCTGCCACA
>JAIKXK010000340.1 GCA_024684155.1 Lachnospiraceae bacterium
ACCTACTACTCCACATCACTATCCGATGGTTTTTCATCTGCTATTTTTTCTGTCTGTTCTTCACTAAATCCTTCCGTAGCCTCTTTTCTAAAAATAACTTTTACAGTTTCAAAGAAAATCTGGATATCTAAAAGAAGGGAATAATTTACGATATACATAAGATCCATTTTCAACTTATCAAGAGGAGTGGTGTTGTACTTTCCATATACCTGAGCATAACCGGTCAAACCACCTTTTACTTTTAGTCGGTAATCAAACTCCGGTATATCCTCTGCATATTTTTCCATATGCTCCACTCGTTCAGGACGCGGTCCTACTACAGACATATCACCCTTTAGAATATTAATAAACTGTGGGAGCTCATCGATTCTTGTTTTTCGGATAAACCTTCCTACAGGGGTAATTCGATCATCATCATCAGTAGCCGGATGGCTCTTTCCATCTGCCTCTGCATTTTCGATCATGGACCTAAATTTGATAATCCAAAACTTCTTCCCTCTAAATGTAGTTCTTTCTTGACGATAAAATACCGGACCACCATCATATGCTTTTATTGAAATTGCTGTTACTAATAAAATCGGCGATGTAAGTATCAATGCAATAAGTGCAATTATTATATCTAACGTTCGTTTTACCACTCGTTGTTCAATAGTAAGCCCAATATTTCGGTTTACAAAAATAGGCGAATCAAAATAATTAATGGTATCGCTTCCTTTAATAATAATATCAGTAATTTTAGGTGTGAAGTATAGGCGAATCGAATGCGCATAACAATACTTCACTATTTTCACTTGATCCTCAGTATGCAAATCATTTAAAAGCACTGCACGATAATGAAGCATCTTTTTTTCTAATTCTTCCCAAGGTTCGTGAACAGAAACTTCTTCACAAATCCGATAACGATCCTCTCGGCTTCGTATCTTATCCGCCAAATTATTTTCTCGATCCCCATTGATTTGCAATATATTATGAGGCGGAAACAATCCTATATATATTAGATTTAAAATATAAGGAAATACTAAGGATCCCACCCACTGGACGATTGTCATTATTGCCATAGTCTTAAAAATATCTACCATAGTATATATGGTTCCAGATATTAACGACAATTCCATGTAAGTTATAATATTTCCAAATAAAACTCCCATCGCTTGGGATACAACAACATTTACAAGTTTTTGCATACCAATGCAAAACGCATTCCACATTTTTAACGTAGCATAAACTATGACAAAATACATAAAGATAATAAGTAAATTACCTTTATTTAAAAACCCATGTACCACCTTATTTAATTCTGTATACCAAGCATATATAAATGCTAGTGTATAAATCACCGGCATCATAAAATTTACGGTACGCTGATATATTCTTCGATAGGTCTGTACGTGTTTTGTTATCTTCATTTATCTATCTCCAAGGTTTGTCGTTTTAAGTCCGTGAGCAATTGCTACATAAGCCATAAGCCAAAGTGGATTTCCACCAGTCACTTCCACATTCCAGTTTAATGAAGCAATTACAAATGCTAGTACAATTATAATACTCTTATAATTCTTTTGTCGAATACTTTGATATACAGAAACAGCCAAAGCTAATACTAAAAACAGTGTAGTTATCACTCCCTTTTCAAACATCACCTGCAAAATACCACAGTAATACTGCACAGACTCACAACGTCCAAGAAGTGAAATACTATCAAAAGCTCCGAACCTCATTATGCTTCGATCCACATAAACGCTTGCCGTTTTTAGAGTTGTTTCTAATCCCTGATAAAGCCCTGGCATTTTCACTACAAAAAAGAATGCTGCACCCACTACAACAGAAATAACTCCAACTACAAGCATCTTACCTTTAAAAATCTTTTTTCTTCGTAAAACTACCCAGACTGCTGCCACTAAAACCAATCCTGCCAGCAACATATTTTCCCAGCTCACTCGAACAAACACTGCACCCGCAACAATTGCAATTCCCGCAAACGCATCTTCTAATGTAAGCTTCTTTTTACCTGCATTTGTATCTAACAAATACATTCCTGCCACAGCAATGGCCATTCCATAGAAAGCCAGCTCTTCTGAACTTGTAAAAAGTCCAATAACAGGCATATCAGCTGACACACTTCCAAGCATAAAGTTTGCAACCACTACTACTGGAAGTGTTAAAAGAAGTCCTCTACACACTGGAACCAAATTCTTTAACTGTGTTGCTAAGAACAAAATTACAAATACATAGAGTCCCTGCAAATATGGGAATTTCGGATATAATAATTCTGAAACTAAAGTAAACACTCCAAAGAAGATCCATAGATATCCGCTAAATCCAGACACTCTTTTTTTCGTTTCATCACCTAACAGGATAGCTGCTCCTAGAAGCAGGATGCACTGAATCCCTAAGGTTTTAGTATCCAGATACCATCTCTGGAAAAACATATCCAAAAAGGCGAAAAAGATAAGCGCAGTTCCAGCCACTGGCCACTTTTGATTCTGTAATCTTTTTGAAAATAAATCTAAGATTCCGTCAAAGAGCGGAAGCTCTCTTCCCAGGATACATC